>DAOMZC010000607.1:0-4572 GCA_035437965.1 Pseudomonadota bacterium | reverse complement strand
GGCGGCGGCGGGGGCCAAGGCGGCTCCGGCCAAGACGGCCCCGGTCAAGGCGGCTCCAGCGCCGGCACCCGCGCCCAAGGCAGCGGCGCCGGCGGCTCCGGTCAAGGCGGCTCCGGCTCCCGCGCCCGAAGTGGCAAACCAGGCCGGCGACGAGCGTATCCCGTTCCGCGGGGTGCGGCGCAAGATCGCCGATAACCTTCTGCGCTCCAAGCAGTCGGCGGCCCACTTCACCTACGTCGAAGAGTGCGACGTCACCGAGCTCGTCGCCCTGCGCGCCCGCGCCAAGAAGCGCGCCGCCGAGCGCGGCATCAAGCTGTCGTTCCTGCCGTTCATCATCAAGGCCGTCGTCTCGGGCCTGAAGAAGTACCCGATCGTCAACTCGACCCTCGATGTCGAGCGCGACGAGATCGTCCTGCGCAAGAGCTACCACGTCGGGGTGGCGGCGGCGACCGAGTCGGGCCTTATCGTGCCGGTGCTGAAGAACGCCGATCGGCTGTCGCTGTTCGACATCGCCGGCGGCCTCGAGCCGCTCGCCGAGCGGGTGCGCACCGGCAAGGCGAGTCGCGACGAGCTGACCGGCTCGACGTTCACCATCTCGTCGCTGGGGGCGCTCGGCGGGGTGCTCGCGACGCCGATCATCAACTTCCCGGAAGTGGCGATCCTCGGCGTGCACAAGATCCGCGAGACGCCGGCAGTTCGCGACGGCCAGATCGTCATCCGCCAGATCATGAACCTGTCGATCTCGCTGGATCACCGGATCGTCGATGGCTACGAGGGGGCGAAGTTCCTCCAGCACGTGGTGGGGCTCCTGGAAGACCCGACGCTGATGTTCATGGAGCTTGTCTAGCCCATGCGGCTCCTCGGCGCTGCCGTGTGCAGCGGACCCAGCGAGGCCGAGCTGCAGCCGCGGCAGGTCGTCGCTCCCGACGGGAAGTTCGACGCCCGGCGGCTGGCCGCGCTGAAGATTCCGGACGAGCTGCTGCTGCGCATGTACCGCGGCATGCTGATGGTCCGGATCATGGACGAGCGGCTGCTGACCATGCAGCGCCAGGGGCGCATCGGCTTCTACGGCGAGGCGCGCGGTCAGGAGGCCGCGGTCATCGGGACCGCCGCGGCGCTGTCGCCCGAGGACTACATCGTGCCGGCGCTGCGCGAGGCCGGCGCGGCGATCTATCGCGGCCTGCCGCTGCGCGCCTATGTCGCTCAGCTTTTCGGCAGCGCCAACGATGTAAGCAAGGGCCGCCAGATGCCCTGCCACCCGGGCAGCCGGGCGAGCCGCTACGTGACCATGTCCTCGTGCATCGGCACCCAGCTGCCGCACGCCACCGGCATGGCCATGGCGGCGCGCCTTGCGGGTGATCAGGTTGTCGTTGTTGGCTACCTGGGCGATGGCGCGACCTCGGAGGGTGACTTCCACGTGGCGCTCAACTTCGCCGGGGTCTTCAAGGCTCCCGTGGTGTTCGTGTGTCAGAACAATCAGTGGGCGATCTCGACGCCGGTGAGCGGTCAGACGGCCGCGGCGGCGATGGCGTGCAAGGCGCTGGCCTACGGCATGCCGGCGCTGCGGGTGGACGGCAACGATGTGCTGGCCTGCTACAGCGGGATGCGCGACGCGGTGGCCTACGCCCGCAGCGGCAAGGGGCCGATCTTCCTGGAGGCGCTGACCTACAGGGTAAGCGCCCACTCCTCGTCCGACGACCCGTCGCGCTACCGGGACGAGTCGGTGACGATGAAGTGGCGCACCGAGCGCGATCCGCTCCTGCGCTACCAGAAGATGCTGCGCCAGAGCGGGCGGCTCACCGAGGCCGCGGACACCGCGCTCGGCGAAGCGGTCGAGGCCGAGGTGCGCGCCGCGATCGCCGCCGAGGAGTCGGCCGCCCCCCCGCCCCTGCCCACCCTCGTACAGGACGTCTTTGCGCAGGTGCCGCGCGCGCTGCAGGAGCAGCTCGCCGAGCTGGCGGCGCTGCCGAGCCGGCCCCCAGGTCATGGTCCCTAAACGGTGCTCCGCCGACGGTGCTGGCCCCCGGCCGGCCCCCCGGCAGCCCAGCGAAAGCGCTAGCCGCAGCAAGAGCTAGCGAGCGAAGAGCTAGCCAAAAGCTGGCCACAAGTTAGATCGAGGACAGATACATGGACAACATTCGCACCGAGGTCGCAGTCATTGGCTCTGGGCCCGGCGGTTACGTCGCCGCGATCCGCGCCGGCCAGCTCGGCAAGCAGGTCGTGTGCATCGAGAAGGAGGCCGCCGGCGGCGTCTGCCTCAACATCGGCTGCATCCCGTCCAAGGCCCTGATCAGCGCCGCCAAGCAGTACGACAAGATCCGCCACGCCGGCGAGATGGGCATCATCGTCGGCGAGCCGCAGCTCGACGTGGGCAAGCTGCTCAGCTGGAAGACCGGCATCGTCAACAAGCTGACCTCCGGGGTCCGGCAGCTGATCAAGGGCGCCGGCGGCCAGTTCATCCAGGGCACCGCCAAGCTGCGCTCGGCGCGGGTCATCGAGGTGCAGGGCGAAAAGGGCACCTTCACCGTCGAGGCCGACCACATCATCCTCGCCACCGGCTCGCGGCCGATCGCGGTGCCGGGGTTCGTCGTCGACAACCAGCGCATCCACGACTCGACCGGGGCGCTGTCGATCAAGGAAGTGCCGAGGCGCCTGGCGGTGATCGGCGGCGGCTACATCGGTCTTGAGCTCGGCATCATGTGGGCCAAGCTCGGGGCCGAGCTCACGGTGGTCGAGTTCACCGATCAGCTGCTGCCGGGCAACGATCCGGAGCTCGTGGCGGTGGTGGCGCGCAAGCTGAAGAAGCTCGGGGCCAAGGTGCACCTTCTGCACAAGGCGCTGCGCTGGGAGGAGCAAAAGGGCGGCGGCCTGCAGCTGTACGCCGCCCCGCGCGCCGCCGAGGGCCAGAGCGGCGCCGCGAGCGAGCTCGCGATCGGCTGCGACCACATCCTGGTCACCGTCGGCCGGCGGCCGAACTGCGAGAACCTGGGCCTTGAGCAGGTGGGCGTAAAGGTCGACACCCGCGGCTTTATCACCGTCGACAAGCAGCAGCGCACGAGCGTGCCGAACATCTTCGCCATCGGCGATGTCTGCGGCCAGCCGATGCTCGCCCACAAGGCCTCGCGCGAGGGCGAGGTCGCCGCCGAGGTGATCGCCGGCCACAAGTCCGAGATGGACGCGGTGGCCATCCCGGCCGTCATCTTCACCGACCCCGAGATCGGCAGCGTCGGCCTCACCGAGGCGCAGGCGCAGCAGCAGGGGCGCAAGGTGGTGACCGGCAAGTACAACTTCGCGGCGCTCGGGCGCGCCATGGCGGCGCTGGAGACCGACGGCTTCGTCAAGGTGGTGGCCGACGCCGAGACCCACGAGGTGCTGGGAATTCACGTCGTCGGTCCGGCCGCCACCGACCTTATCAGCGAGGGCGCGCTGGCGCTGGAGATGGGCAGCTTCCTGCCCGATCTGGCGCTGACCATCCACCCCCACCCGACGCTCGGTGAGGCGGTGATGGAGGCCGCCAAGGCGGCGCTCGGTGAGTCGCCGCACGTGGTAGGCGGCGGCCAGAAGCGGGGCTAGCAGGCCGGCCGCCGCGCAAGCGAAATCAGCGACGGCTCGATGATTCCAGCGCGGCGGGCGCGGCAGTGGCTCTCGAGGGAGATTGCAGTATACTAAGTACTGGTTGATGAACTCGCGCAACCAGGAGGTCGGAACATATGGGTCGTGCGCTGCTTGGCCTGATTAAGGGTGCGCTTATTGGGGGCGGGATTGGCTACTGCCTGCTCAAGCTAGGGAACCCCAGCGGCTTCCTGGTCTACCTTTGCTGCGGGATTGTCGGCGCGGTGGTTGGCCTGCTCTGCGGGCGCGCTCCCTGGCACGCAGAGACGATCTGGACGCCGATCCTGAAGGTGATCTTCGGGTTCGGCATCGGGGCCGGGCTTTACGCGCTCGGGCACCGGTTCGCGCCGGGCATGTCGCTGACCATCCAGGGCTTCACCGAGCCGACCTCGCTGCGCTCGGGCGCGACGCTGGCGCCGATCATCGGCATGCTCTACGGGCTGTTCGTCGAGTTCGACGACGGGGCCACCACCGCGGCGGCGCCCGGCAAGGGCCGCGTCAAGGCGCTGCCCGACGCCGACAAGGACCTGTAGACTGCGCCGACCTGGTCGCCGCTCAGCCGGGCGGCCGGGCGTCGCTTGCCGCCTTCACCTGACTTAGCTGCTCCAGCTCCCGCCTCAGCTTCGCCACGTCCGCGGCGCCGCTAAAGCCCTCATTGACGAACCGCACCACGCCGTCGCGATCGATCACGTAGGACGACGGCATCTTGGGCGGATCGTAGACCTCCGCCACCTTGCCTTCCGGATCGTGCAAAAGCTTGAACTTCAGCTTCAGCGAGCCGGCCAGGTCGAGCGCGTTCTTGCGCTCCCTGTCGATGCTGATGCCGACAATGACGACGTCGCGGGCGGCGAGCTGCTGCTGCAGCTTCTCAAGCCCGGGCAGCTCCTTGGTGCACGGCTCGCACCAGGTCGCCCAGAAATCGACGAGGACGACCTTGCCGCGCAGCTCGCTCAGCTTCAC
>DAOMZC010000606.1:0-4574 GCA_035437965.1 Pseudomonadota bacterium | reverse complement strand
GGTGCCCTCGTCCGCCTTCTTCTCGTCGGCGGCGGCGCCACCGGCGGGGGGAGCGGCGACGGCGGCGCCGGCGGTGGCGTCAGCGGCCGGCTTGACTGCCTCACCCGCCGGCTTCTTGGCCTTCTTGGCCTTGGCCGGCTTGGCGCCGTCGGCGGCCGGCGGCGGGGTGGTGGTGTCCTCGGCGAACGCCGGGGCGAGGAGGGACAGCGACAGACCAAACGCGAGCATGGCGGAGAGCTTCTTCATGGCAGTCTTCCTTTCGAGATCTTGGCGATCTTAGTAATCTGGGGCCATCGCTGGCCCAGTTCAGAGCCCCGGGGTCGGGGTCTCGTCGCGGTGGACGAGAGCGACCGGCTCACCTGCCAGCGTATCTATGCGGAATCCATGCCAAATGCGGCGGACTCCGCCCAAGTTGCAACTCAGCTTCGGGAGAGCGCCTTTTTTATGGGCCCACCGAACTCTTCTTTAGAACCAGTCCGTGAGGCGTCTTGGCGCGACCCTTCCGGCAAGAATGCCCCACAAATCAGAAAAAACGTGAGCAAAGGCTCGTAAACTAACCCCAAACAATTCCCTGGCTTGGCTGCTTGCAGGGCCCGAGCGCGACCCATCGGCTGCGCCCGCTTGGGCAGGGACTCAGCGTGGATCTCATCATGACCGATACCAACAGGGACCAGCCTCCGCCGGCCGAGCAGCCGGTGGGCTTGCGGCAGCGGGCCGAGCTCCGCATCAGCGGGCGCGTCCAGGGCGTCTACTATCGCTCGGCAGCATCCGAGCAGGCGCGGGTGCTCGGGCTGCGCGGGCTCGTCCGCAACCTGCCAAGCGGCGAAGTGGAACTAATCGCCGAAGGCCCGCCGCCCGAGCTGCAGCAGCTGATTGCCTGGTGCCAACTCGGGCCGCCGGCCGCGCAGGTCGATCAGGTGGCCGTGAGCTTCGCCGACGCGACGGGTGAGTTTGCCGACTTCCGCATCGTGCGGAGTCCGGTTTAAGCGCGGCGGCGCAGGCGTACTACGGTGGTGTCGCCCGAGATCCCGCGCAGCGCGACCGAGCCCACCTCGGCGCTGAAGCCGGCCGCTTCGACGACCTCGCGCACTCCGCTCTTATCATAGACGGCCTGGGTGCAGACGATCTCGCCGGCGCCGGCGATGCCCTGCACGCGGGCGGCGATGTTGACCGTGCGTCCGAAGTAGTCGAGCCGCTCGTTCAGCTCGACGGCGATGCACGAGCCGCTGTGCACGCCGATCTTCAGGTGCAGCTCGCCCTCGCCGAGCTGCTCGATCGCCTGGTGCATGCGGGTCACCGCGTGCATGGCGGCCAGCGGATCGGCGAAGCTCGCCATCACGGCGTCGCCGATGGTCTTGACGATCGAGCCGCCCGCAGCGGCGGCAATCGAGCGCAGCACAGCGAAATGCTGGCGCACGAGCTCATAGGCGCGCAGGTCGCCCAGGCGCTCATACAGCACCGTCGACCCCTTGAGATCGGTGAAAAGGAGCGTGCTGCCCTTGAACTCCAGCCCCCCTTCGGCCGGCAGGCTCTCGGCGCGAAACAGCTCACGGAAGGTCTGCGCCATGACGAGCCGTGGTCCGGTGAGGTAGGAGCAGATCGGGTGGGTCAGCGGCTCGCCGGGCGGCGCCGGCGCTGGCCACAGGCTGCAGGGGGTCGCTGACATGATGTAGCCGAGCGGCCGCGGAGTCCGATTATGGAGCTCGATCGTGACCGGGCCGACCGGCAGCTCGATGACCTCGGGGATGCTCCAGCCGTCAAAGAGCTCGAGTTTCGCAGTAGGAGTGCCGGAGCACGACTGGCGGCCGATGAAGTACACCGCAGAGTGATTGGCAGGAGCCAGGAGCACGGTCTCGCCGCGCGGCAGCTCCAGGGTGAAGGTCTGGACCCCACACCGGGGAACGCTGTCGGCGTGCAGGATTCCCTCGCTCAGCGCCTGGTGCGGGCGCGACTCGGGCGAGACGCTGGATGAGAAATACAGGCGCAGCGCGTCCTTTCGCAGATCCAGCGACTCGGGATTGTGGAAGCGAATCTGCCGCACCGCCGGTGCCACGGTGAACGCGACCTCGACGCGGTCATCAAACGACCGCGCGATGTCGAGGTGACAGAAGTTGCAGCGCTTCTTGGCGATCGCGCGCAGCGCCCCCGGGGTAGTGAGGAAGGCCAGGCAGCCCGGGCACAGAATCCCCCAGGCGAAATCCAGGATGCCGGCGTGCGCCGCGTGCAGGAACAGATCGATCGCCTGCTGCTCGGTCGCGCCGTGGCGCGCCGCCCAGCGCAGCGGGCTCATACGGAACAGAGCCTCGTCGGGCGCCTCGCCGAGGAAGGTCTTGAAGGACTCGATGAGCGCTCCGCCCAGGCCCTCCTGAGCGCGAAGGGAGTCAAGGCGCAGATCCAGCTCGGCTTCTAACATGAAGTGGAGCGTAGCACGGACCCCGTCCCCGGCCCAAAGGCCCGCGGAGTCCGGCGGGGATCTGTACTTAGTTTGCGGGAACCGACTTGAATACGTTGGCGGCGGTGTCGATCGACCAGACCTCATAAAGGCCGGTCTCCCGGTCACCGTGGGTGGTGAAGCGGATGTTGCCGGTGGTTCCCTGCAGCGTAATTCCGCTGCCCACAGCAAGCTTGTTCTTGGCCATCAGGAAGCCGGTAGCTCCGACGGTGACGCGATCAGTCTGGCCGTTGAACCGGAGCAGCATGGACGAGACGCTGGCGGGGGTCACGTTGTTACCGGCGGCGGCGATCGCGATGCCTAGCGCGTAGGCGGCGTCGTAGGCATACGAGATGTAGTTATTGACCGCCGCGGACTGCTTCCACTTCTGCTGGTAGGTGCTGAGGAACTGGTTATAGGCACCGGTGCCCGTGGTGTTGTTCAGATCGACCGTGGGCGCCGTGCCGCTGATCCGCGCCAGGTGCATCTTGACCGCCGTCGAGCCGTCGATCGACAGCTGGAGCAGGGTCTGGTTCTTGGCTCCGTCAGACATCACGATCTTGGCGCCGAGGTTGAGTCCCTGCAGGTTCTGCACCACCTGCGCGGTGAAGTTGTTGGTGATGGCGATGACGTAGCTCGGATACGGGCTGTCATTTACGATCTGGGCCGTCGCCGCCTGCAGCCCCTGGGTGAGCGAGGCGAGAGTCCCCCCGAGCTCGGCGTAGTTCACCGAGACCGTGGGCTGCTTGGTGGTGGCCTTGAAGAACGACTGCTGCAGGCCCGTGCCGTAAGAGTCATTGACGATGATCATGTCGAACTTGGTCGACGTCGGCGGCAGCTGGGCGGCCAGGATCGGACCCTGCAGGTTGTCCGAAGGCGCGGTCCGGAAGAACAGCCCCTGCGAAGGCAGATCCGAGATCGCCGGTGAGGTCGTAGAGTGCGCAACGATCGGCACCCCGCTGGCGACGACCTCGGGCGCGATGCTGAGCACGTAGGACGAGCTGCTCGGGCCGAGCACCGCCACCGCGCCGCGCTGCCGGGTCAGGATCTTCATCGACTTTAGCGGATCGTCGGGCGTGGCACTGATCTCGCACAGGTGCAGCGAGAACTGACGGTCGCCGGTGGAGACGCGCAGCGCGTTCATCTCGTCGATCGCCTGCTTGAACGCGAGCGCCGGCAGGGCGTCGCTGCCCTGCTGGATATTGGTCAGGGCGCCGATGACAATCGCGTTCGCCGGCGGGTTGGCCGGGTAGACCTCGGTGCACAGCTGGACGGCAGGGGTGCCGGCAGAGCACAGCTTGTCGGGGGTGCAGAACAGCTTCTGTCCGGTAGCGCTCGGCGGACAGTCGGCGTCAATCTGGCACTGGCTGAAGTTCTGCCCGAGCGAGCAGCCGCCCGCGCTGGCCGCGAGGGTCAGGCCGAGTCCGATCGCGAGTCGTGAGCCAAGGCGCAAGGATCTGTGCATCAGAAAGCTCCAGTTAAGACCGCAGTTACCCCAGAGGGACCAGGGACCAGCGCGGCTTGCGCAGCCGGCGCAGCCGACGAGCGGCGGTGGGCGAGCAGCTTGCGCGCACCGACGCCGATAAGGATCGCGCCGACGCCGACCAGGGCCGTCCCGACGATATAGCTGGCCGTCGAGCCGGAGCCGAAGGCCTGCGCCGAGTTCCGGGCCGCGAGCTGGTCGAACTCATCGGTGCTGCTCTGAAAGGTGCTGTAATCGCTGGCCGACTTGGCGTACAGGCCTACCCCGGTGACCAGGCCGAGCACGCCGAGGCCGCCCAGCACGCCGCCGACGATGATCATGCCGCGCCCCGGCGGCGGTGGCGACGGCGGCGGCGGCGCGGTCGGCGTCACTACCGGCGGCGGCGACGGCGCCGTGGTCGGCGGCTTGGGGGTCTCGCTCGGCTGCTCCGAAGGGGGCGGCGTGGGGTCGGTGCCGACCAGCGCCTTGGCCTGGTTCAGGTACTCGGTGACCTTGGCCTGGACCGCCGGGTCGGGCTTGGACTCGGCCTGCTGGAAGCGCTCGTAGTAGCTGATCGCCTCCTTGGGGCGGCCAAGCTTCTGCAAGGTGCGGCCGATGTTGATGAGCAAAAGCGGCATCTGGCGCGCCGAGTAGGCGGCCTGAAACTCGCTGAGCGCCTCT
>DAOMZC010000605.1:0-4576 GCA_035437965.1 Pseudomonadota bacterium | reverse complement strand
GGAAGGGCTGCGCCGGCGCCCCCGCCCGGCCCGCCTGCGCCGTGACCCGCGCCAGCTTCTCGGTCGCCGGCTGCACCGTCACCAACAAGCCCTCCGAGGCGCCGCGCAAGCGCGACGGCAAAAAGGGCAAGCGTGGCGCCTGACCGCGCCGTTCTGGCCGGCCGCCGCGCCACCTCCCCCTGTTGTCAGAGCATCGTTGACAACGCGCAGAAATGACGCTAATCGCGCCAGCATGGATGACCACGGCAAGGGGCGTTTAAGCCGGGCTCTCGGGCAGGCGCGGCGGGCGCCGGGACCGCTCGGGGTGGCCGCGCTGGTGCTCGCGGTGGCCGCCCCGCTGCCCGGGTGCAAGAAGCACAGCGGCGAGAACTTCGGCCTCCTTGAGACGGCTCCGGCGGTCACCGCGACGCCGAGCGGCGCCGAGCTGACCCGCGCCGACCTGCTCTTGCAGCTGCTCAGCCTCTCCCACGCCGAGGTGACGGCGCGCCTGGGTGCCCACCGCATCGAGTCGCAGACCCAGTGGTCGATTACCCCGGTGGTTGCCGCCGGTGCCGCCGCGGCCGCGGGCCCAAGTCCGGTCAAGCCGGGCTTCAAGGCCGACAGCCCGGCCCAGCCCTACGACGGCGCCGCCGCCTGGGAGAGCACGGCGGTGACGCTGGACGAGACGCGCTCCATCGCGGTGGACGCCGCCGGCCGGCTGCAGCTGGCCAGCCAGAACGATCATGGGACTGGCGTAGAGGCGGTCTTGGACCAAAACTTTTTATATCTACGCATGCGATACGCGCCCTATATCCGCTATAAGGCCGAAGGCGATCAAGTCACCCGCCTGCGCGCCATGGCCTACGAGTCGGGGGCGTCCCTGCTCGAGGCCGTGGCACCGTACGTGCGGCTGAGCGCCCCGGTCGAGGCGACGGCAGCCGGGCGCGCGGCGTGGCAGGTGACCTTGTCGCGGCAGGATGCGCCGGTCGGCGGGCGCGACAAGCGGCCGAGCGGCTCGTTGTGGCGGGCGGCGACCGCAGTAGATATGTTGAACGGAACCGTGACCATCGACCGCCAGAAAGGGACGCTGCTCACCTTGCAGCTGCACGTCCGCTTCGTCGCTCCCCGCCCCGAGTCGTCGCCCGGCGGCGGTGAGCGGGTCCAGGTCGAGGCCGAGCACCAGGTGCGGGTGGTAGCGCTTGAAAAAGACGTGCCCGCGATCACCGCGCCGGCCGAGTGGATCGACCCGCCGAGCCGGCCGCGCCCGATGCTCGACCGGCAAGAGCTGCTCAACGGACTTTCCCCCGGACGGCCCTAGCGCCGCCAGCCTGACAAGGAGCAAGCAGTGATCGAGGATACCAAGCAAGAACCTGGGCACCTGCAGGACAACCGGTCGGTGATCCTTCTGCGCAGCGCCCTGGTCGGCGCGGCCAGCATCCTGCCGATGCCAGGGGTGACCGAGGCCCTGACCGGCGCCCTGCGGCGCGGCCTCATGCAGCACGTGGCCGGGCTGCGCCAGGTCGACATCGACGAGCCGGCGCTCGATGAGCTGCTCGCCGAGTCGCCCAAGAAGAAGCGGCTGACCGTGTTCTCGGCTTTTGGCGGGCTGGTCTCGCTCTTGCGGCCGCGGCAGGCGTTTCGCCGCATGTTCATCGGTCTGGCGGTGCTGCACGGGGTCGAGGAGGGGGCGCGGGCGTTCCAGCTGGCGACGCTGCTCGACCACTACTGCGCGGTGCACCACCTGGGCCCGGCGATCTCGGTGGACAAGGCGCGGCGGCTGCGCGCGGTGATGGATGATGCGACGGCGCTTGCCCAGCGCGAGCTGGCCGGCGAGGCGCTGGCCCAGATCGCCACCCAGGCGGGGCGCCTGATCCTGGCGGTCCCGACCTGGGTGTGGGGCCAGCTCCGGCGCACCGGCGAGCCGCCGGCCCTGCCGAGCCTGGCGGGCCTGGTGCAGTCGACGCAGGAGATGCTCGCCACCCTGTCGGCGCGCCGCTATCTCGGGCGCCTGGCCGACAGCTTCGATCGCAAGTGGTCCGGTGGGACCGTCATCACAGTGAACTGAAACGCTTTACCCCTCTACCATGGGAGGACGAATCGACTTGCCAGCCCGCAAACTAGAGCCCGAAAAGAGCCCCATCGCCACCGACCTGGCGCGCTCCGCGCCGTCCCAGGAAAAATATCGGCAGGACGCGATCGCCGCGGCAAACGCCGCCCTCGCCAAAAAGGCGATCGAGCCCGTGCTCATCGATCTCTCCGGGGCGCAGAGCTACACCGACTATCTGCTCGTGACCTCCGCGCACGGCAGCCGCGGCGTCCGCGCGATCGGCGAGCACGTCGAAAAGGTGCTGGCCGAGCGCGGCGTGCGGCCGCTTGGCCGCGAGGGCATGTCCGAGGGGCACTGGGCGCTGCTCGACTTCGGCGATCTGGTCGTGCACGTCTTCGATCAGAACCTGCGCGAGTTCTACGATCTGGAAGGGATGTGGTTCGATGCGCCGCGCATCGAGCTGGCCATTCCGCCCGAGCTGCGGCTGGAAGCGCAGGCGTTCCGCTACGGCGACGCGCTGACCCCCGACGAGCCCGACGAGCCGAGCGGGCGCGGCCGCGCCGGCGAGTCGGCCGGCGCGGTGGAGCACCGCGACCCGAGCTACGGAGCTCTGGAGTAGCGTCGGCCGCTCCGCCGGGGGCGGCGAGCGCGGGCGTTGCGACGGCGGCGCGGGCTTGGCATAGTCCGCGCCATGACAACGCCAAACCGAAAAGACGGCTATCCATGTGGCGGCGGCGGCGGCAGCGCGTCGCGCGATCCGCAGGACGCAGGCAAAGGTCCACGCCGCACCGTCAACGTGCGCCGCGTCGACGAGTGCGAGACCCTCGATGAGCTGCTGCTGCACTGCCTGCCGGCCTTTGGCGGCGCCTTCCTGCGCCGCATCTACACCATCCTCGACCAGGCGATCGGCGCCGACTGCCCGCTGACGCTGTCGATCGCCGGTCCGGTGACCGTCTCCGGCCAGCACCAGGCGTGGCTCCTGCCGCTGCTCGAGACCGGCTGGGTCGGCTACCTCAGCACCACCGACGCGGTCTGCTACCACGACGGCCACCGCAGCCTCACCGAGCACCGCGATCCGATCCACGAGGTCCCGATCTTCGGCGACGACGGCGCCCTGCGCGACGAGGGCACGATCCGGGTCACCGACATGGCGTTCGATGAGCAGGTGCTGATCGATCAGGATCGCTTCCTCACCGCTTGCCTCGGCCGCCCCGAGTTCCAGAAGAAGATGACCGGCACCGAGCTGCGCTACCTGCTTGGGGCCTGCTACGCGGCGCAGGAGCAGCGAAGCGGCGTCTCCCCGGGGCTCCTGGCGACCTGTCACCGGCTCGCCATCCCGGTGCTGGTAGGGGCGCCGGCCGATGGCAGCGTGTTTTTGAACGCGATGAAGCTGTGGGCGATGAAGAAGGCGGGGCTCATCGCGCAGCACGGCTTCGAGCTCGATCTGCAGGCCGAGGTGTTCGAGTCGTGCGCCTACCACCGCTGGGGCCTCTTCGATCACCCGGCCAAGGCGCTGGCGACGCTCATCCTCGGCGGCGGGGTACCCAAGAACTACAACCTGCAGCCGGAGCCGGCGCTGTCGCAGATCCTCGGGCTGCCCGAGGTCCGCGGCTACATGTTCGACGTGCAGATCGTCAGCGCGCCGGTGACCGATGGCTCGCTGTCCTCGTGCCCGCCGGCCGAGGCGGTGACCTGGGGCAAGGTCGACAAGGAGGTCTACCAGCAGACCACCGAGAGCATGCAGGCCGACTACTCTGTCGTGATGCCGTTCATCGTCAAGG
Source organism: Pseudomonadota bacterium (assembly GCA_035437965.1). Lineage (GTDB taxonomy): Bacteria > Myxococcota_A > Polyangia > Palsa-1104 > JAEUJZ01 > CALFML01. The sequence continues at coordinate 769 of DAOMZC010000605.1, read as the reverse complement.
CGCTGCTCGACAACCGGGCGCGCTACGAGCGGTGGGCGGAGCGCATGGGGGAGGAGGCGCTGTTTGCCAAGCACCCCAAGGCGCGCGGCTACCTGCGCCCGCGCGCCGGGTACCGGCTGTTCGCCCAGCGCGAGGCCCTGGGCGAGAAGCTGCTGCAAGCGGTGCGCGACAACGCCGAGCGGCCGCGCGGCACGCTGGCCTATCCGCTGCCCGACCTCGCCGTCGGCCTCGGTGGGCAGCCGGGCTAGCGTGCGCCTGGTCGTCCTGGCGGTGGGCAAGCTGCGCGAGCCCTGGGTCGCCCAGGGCTGCGCCGAGTACAGCCTGCGGCTAAGGCCGCGGCTGCCGGTCGAGATCGTCGAGGTGAAGACCGACGCGCAGCTCCCCGCCCGGCTGCCGCCGCGCTACCTGCGCTGGGTCCTGGACGAGCGGGGGGCGCAGCCGACCTCGCGCGAGCTGGCGGGCAAGCTCGCGCAGGCGATGGGCTCGGGGGCGCCGGGGATTGCCCTGTGCATCGGCGGGCCGGACGGGCACAGCGACGAGCTGCGCAAGAGCGCCGACTACCTGCTCGGGCTGTCGCGGCTGACGCTGCCGCACCGGCTGGCGCGGCTCGTCGCGCTGGAGCAGCTATATCGGGCGGTCTCGATCCTGGATGGCGGGCCCTATCATCGGGACTGACACGGCGGGACTGACACGGCGGGACTGAAGCTAAATCACGCCCCAAACGAAATACGAACCGGAGCGGGTCCTGTCACCTGCGGCACCCCGCCGC
>DAOMZC010000604.1:0-4581 GCA_035437965.1 Pseudomonadota bacterium | reverse complement strand
GCTCGGGCCGGGCGTCGATAAACGATGACCTGCGCGCCGTCGGGCAGGAGCGGGTTTTCGTGCTCGGCGACTCGGCCTACCTGCTCGACAAGAAGACCAGCCGGCCGCTGCCGCCGCTCGGTCAGGTCGCCTTCCAGCAGGGGCCGCACGCGGCGCGCAACCTGGTGCGCCTGCTGCAGGGCCGCCAGCCGCAGTCGTTCCGCTACTTTGACTTCGGGGCGCTGGTCTCGGTGGGCGAGCACTACGCCGCGGTACGCCTCCTTGGCATCAACCTCTCGGGGTTCCTCGGCTGGCTGGTCTGGCGCGCCCTTTACCTTATGAAGCTGGTGGGAATCAGTAACAAGATCCGCGTCCTCCTTGACTGGACTCTCGATCTGCTCATCGAAAGATCGATCACCCAGATCGGCTACGGAACCCGCCCGGCAGCAGAAAAGGAAGCCCCAGCCGTCCCCAGGACGAGCTAGCAGGCATGAGCGACCGACCCGTCAGCAAGCCGGCGCCCGGTGAAGTGGGCTGGGAGGCGCTGGGCAAGCACTGGCTCCGCGTGGAGGGTGATGTCCTGCACGCCCTCTGCAACGGCGGCTTCGATCTTGATGAGATGAAGCGGATCGTCCTTGAGTGTCACGGAATCGGTGAGCGCTACGGCTACGTAATGGTCTATATCGACGGGACGCACGCCGCCTGGAGCACCCCGGAGGCGCGCAAGTACCAGGCCAGCTCGATGAGCGACAGGGTCCTGCCGAATCACACGGTGGTGCTCGGTGCCAACGTCATGATCCGGGCGACGGTAGGACTGGTCCATCGCGCGGTGCAGCTTGTCACCGGCAAGGCCCTCAACGCGAGCTTCGTCGATACCGATGAAGCGGCGCGCGCCGTCCTGGCCCGCGCCCGCCAGCAGTTCGTCGCGCAGGGCATCACCCGGCCACCGCTGCGCAACGATCCTGCTTAATTGAACGGAGTCCGCTTCAGTTGGTCGCGAAGCAGTAGAGGCGGCCGGCGCCGCCTACCTGCATGAGGCCCGCGGCGCTGCAGTTCGGGGTGGTGTGCGCGGCGTTCCACGAGGTGAAGCCGCCGCCGGTGCGATCAAAGTGACCGACCATCGCGTTCACGCCGCTCGCCGCCGAGCTCGTCCAGTTGGCGCAGTTGGCGGTGCCGCTGACCATTCCGTTGGCATCCGAGCCGGTCAGGATGTCGTGCTGGTTGGGGGTGTCGCCGACGCCGGGGACGGTCTTGCCGGTCTCGTCGAGGCCGGTGGTCTTGTTGATGTTCACATTCGCCTGATGCAGCGCGTTGACGCTGTCGGCGATCAGCACGAGGTTGTAGTTATACCAGGGCCCGCTGCCGATGCGGTCGCGCGCGTTGACCGCGTTCTGCCCGCCCCCGGCGCTGGTGCTGAGGTAGGCGGCCCACTTCTTGGCGCCGGCCCCCACCGCCTGCGCCAGGCGCTGACAGCGCGCGTCGGCGCCGGCGAGTCCGCCGAGATCGCCGGTGCCGGTGTCGCTGGTGATAAAGAAGCTCATGGTCAGCTGGGCCTGATCGGGGGTCGGGGCGGTGGCGAGATCGGCCGGCGCCGTGGCGGCATCGACGATGGTGCCGCCGGGCGACTGCTCGCTGCACGCGGTCAGGGCGGCGCCCACGGCGAGGCTCCCCAGGGCGTAGCGGATGAGAGAGGAAACAGAGCGATTTTTCATGAGCACTCCTTCTAAATTAAGGACCAAGTAGCTTGGGAAAAAAGACCACCAGCGCGCTGCCCGGGGCGGGATAGCGCGCCCGGTGGCCCACACTAACGGGGCGCCGCCAGCGCCAGCTGGGACAGCCGCTTCTCGACGGAGCCGGCGGCGTCCGCCTCCCCTTGGGCGCGCCAGAGCTCGGCCTCGGCGAGCAGGAGCTCGCGGTAGGCTCGCTGGCGCTCGGGGGTACGCAGCATGAGCCGGGCCGAGCCGGCGTCGAGCTGCGACAGGAGCTCGTAGGGCGTTCCCAGGGCCTCGCGGTAGCCGCTACGGAGCTCGTGCAGGGCGCCGGCGAAGTCGTTCTGCGCCTGCGCTTTTTTGGCCCGCGCGAGGAGCTGCTGCATAAAGCGCAGCTGCCGCATGATCACATCACGATCGATGAGCGACATGTATCTCCGCCCTCCCGGGGACCGCGGTTATCGGGCCGGCTCCGCCGCCGGGGCGGGCGCAAGCTGCAGGTACTTGGGCTCCCACATCGCCGCGGCCACCGCCTGCGGAATCTCGGCGTCGCTGTAGACCCGTCCGGCGAGGCCCCGCTCGCGCGCCTCGCGCACCACCGCGGCGGCGATCTGGGCGGTCACGCTGCGGAGGTTGTCGATGGGCGGAAACAGGCTGCCGCTCGCCAGATCGTCGGGGCCCACCTGGCTCGCCAGGCTCGCCGCCGCCACCGCGAACATCGAGTCGGTGACCTCGCGCGCCTCGGCGATGATGGCGCCCAGGCCGATGCCGGGGAAGATGTAGGCGTTATTGCCCTGGCCGATGACGATGCGCCGGCCGGCGTACTCCACCGGCGCGAACGGGCTGCCGGTGGCGCACAGGGCGCGGCCCTCGCTCCAGTTTATGACGTCGGTCGCCGTGGCCTCCGAGCTGCTCGTCGGGTTGGACATGGGCAGGATGATCGGGCGGTGGACGTGGCGGGCCATCTCGCGGACGGCTTCCTCGGTGAAGGCGCCGGGCTCGCCCGAGGTGCCGACCAGCACGGTCGGCTTGAGCGCGCGGATCACCGCCAGCAGATCGCGCCGCTGCCCGGTCCCCAGGCCGTGCCGCTCGGCGAGGGCGCGGGTCCAGGCGAACTCGCGCTTGTGGGCGTCGTCGATGGGCTGATCGTCGACGAGCAGCCCCTTGCTGTCGATGTTGGCGGTGGCCAGCATCAGCGCCTCGCCGGTGAGGCCGGCATCGCGCAGGGTGCTGCGCAGCAGGCCGGCGATGCCGACGCCCGCCGCGCCGGCGCCGAGGATCACGATCCGCTGCGCGGTGAGCGGAATGCCGGTGACCCGCGTGCCGGCGACCATCGCCGCCACCGCCACCGCCGCGGTGCCCTGGATGTCGTCGTTGAAGCTGGTCAGGGTCTTGCGGTAGCGCTCGAGCAGGCGGAAGGCGTTGTTCTTCTTGAAGTCCTCCCACTGCAAGAGCGCTTTGGGAAAGCGCCGCTTGACCGCCTGCACGAACTCCTCGACGAGCGAGTCGTACTCGGGGCCGCGCAGCCGGCGCTGGCGCCAGCCAAGGTACAGCTCGTCGTTGAGGAGCTGCGGGTTGTCGGTCCCGACATCGAGGCTGATCGGCAAGGTCTGCCACGGCGGGATGCCCGCCGCCGCGGTGTACAGCGCGAGCTTGCCGACCGGAATCCCCATCCCGCCGGCCCCCTGGTCGCCGAGGCCGAGGATGCGCTCGTTGTCGGTGACGACGATCAGCCGCACGTCCTCGTAGGGGGCGTTGCCCAGAACCTCATAGATGTGGCCGCGGTGGCCGGGGTTTATCCACAGGCCGCGGGCGCGGCGGAAGATGTGGCTCCACTCCTGACAGGCCCGGCCGACGGTGGGGGTGTAGACGATCGGCAGGAACTCGTGCAGGTGATTGATAAGGAGGTGGAAGAACAGGTACTCGTTGCGGTCTTGCAGGGCCCCAAGGCCGATATAGCGCTCCAGCGGGTCGCTCTTGCGCTGGATGTTGGCGTAGATGCGCTGCGCCTGCTGCTCCATCGTGCTGACCTGCGGCGGGAGCAGCCCGGCGAGGCCGAACTGGCGGCGCTCTTCGTCGCTGAACGCGGTGCTCTTGTTGTACATCGGGTGGCGCAGGAGCTCGACGCCGCGGTATGGGCACATAAGACGCTGCTGCCCTAGTGAATCGGTGTTAAGACCATAGCGTTCCATGCAGTGTCCTCCCAAGCCCTGCATCATCTCTCCGCGGGCATCGTCGAGACCAGCTAATTTTGTCGGCGGCGGCTGGGCTCCGCGGATTGATCGCTCAGCCATCGGACTTGGTAGGACTTGGTCCGACTTGGTAGTGGGTCCCGCGGATTCGCTTGCACCGCTGCGCCGGGCACTGGGTCTCAGGGAGCTGGACTTGGAAGAAACGGCTTGCGCAGTCGGGCGGGTGCGGGTCAGGTTAGAGGGCGCAGCTGCGGCAGCTTGCAGCCTGGGCGACGGGAAGAGGGCCTTTTGGGGCGTCTTTATGCGGTCCGCGGCGGTAGCCAAGGCGGCGCGGGCTCGATAGACTTGTCATCGTGGTCGCGCATCGCGTGACCCGTGCTTGTATGGATAGCCAAGAGCCCATTTTGCAGAAGGCTTCGCCAGTCGCGCCGGGGGCCGCTTCGGAGGACACATCGGGGGCCGCATCGGGGATCGCATCGGGGATCGGGCCCGAGCCGCTGTCGCCGGTGTGGTCGGCGGTGGCGCGGGTGCGGCGGCGGCTGCGCCTGCAGGCGGCGACGCGGCTCGCGGTGCGCGGGCTGCTGGTGGCGGCGGGGGCGGTCTTTTTGGCGCTGGTCCTTTTGAAGCTGCGCTTGATTGCCGGGCGGACCGTGTGGTCGGTCGGGCTCGGCGGCGGCGGGCTGGTGGTGGGGCTGGCTCTT
>DAOMZC010000603.1:0-4585 GCA_035437965.1 Pseudomonadota bacterium | reverse complement strand
GGCCCGCTGCTTGGGCGACATCGACGGCGAGTTGTCGATCATGAACAGGATGTCGACGTCTTTTTTCAGGCGGGCGTCGACGACCATGTCGCCGACCTGGGCCCGGCACTTGAGCAGCGCCGACATGCGCTGGGCGGGGGTGCCATTGTCCGGAATGGGGCAGGGGTTCCCGACCTGGGGAGACGCGCACGTACCCATCGCCAGGGCGAGCCCGAGCCCGGCCCCGGTCAGCGAGAGCGTGTGCACATTAAGTCGACGACTCATAGGGTCCTCCATGTCTACGTCCATCTGCTGGCGCGACTATATCGAATCTGGGTGGTCCTACAGCTGCGGCGGGCGCGCACGGTGTGGACGGGCAACGCTACCGCAACCCTTTCGTGGGAGCAAGGGCTACAAGGGCGGTGATCGTGTTACTTGAGCCTCCAACCCTTCGGTGATGGCTGGGGGGTGGACCTTACAGGGGGAGTGATTTTTTTGCTTAGGTTTTGCGGGCTTGGCTTGATCGGATGCTGGTTGGAGGGTCACGACCGGAATATGCAGCGGCGCGGGTCCCCCTTCCCTGCGCTACTTTTTTGCCAGCTGGCGCTGACAAAAAAGCAGCTCCGGTCGGCCCACGCCTTTTGGCTTCCGAAGGAGTTTCAGGTTGTGCCCCAGGGAGATGCCGGGGGGATGGGCCCCAGCGAGAGCTGCCTTAGGGGAGAGGGCTGTTTTGGAGGAGGGGGCGGTGGTCAGAGGAGGGGGCGGGCGGGCTCGGCGGCGGCGCGGCGCAGGCGGGCGACTACCTGCTGGAACTCGGGGGGGGGATCGCGGCGGAGGGTGATTGGCTCGCCGGTGCTCGGGTGGACGAAGCCGAGGAGCTCGGCGTGCAGGAGCAGGCGGGGGGAGGCGATCGGCTGGTTGCCGTGGTGGAGGAAGTCGCGGATGTAGACGGTCTCGCCGATGATGGGGTGGCGGGACTCGGACATGTGGATGCGGATCTGGTGGGTCTTGCCGGTCTCGATCTGGACGGCGCACAGGGTCGCGTGGCCGCCCAGGTACTCGAGGACCTGGACGTGGGTGACGGCGCGCTTGCCGCGGCCGCTGGAGGGTCTTGTGAGCTCGCCGCCGTGCTGGCGCACCGAACCGCGCAGGCCGTCGCCGCGGTCGTCGATGAAGTAGCTCTCGATGGTGCGGTCGGTCATGCGGCCGTGGACCACGCACAGGTAGCGGCGCTCGATGTCGTGCTTGCGCCACAAGAGCTGCAGCTCGCGCTCGGCCTGGCGGGTCTTGGCGAACAGGAGCAGGCCGGAGGTCTCCTTGTCGATGCGGTGGACGATGTGCAGCGGCACGCTGGTCGCGGGGCGGCCCTCGGCGCGCCAGGCCTTGCGGACCAGGTCCATGGCGGTGCCGGTGTCGTCGCGCTCGTAGGGGACGCTGGCGATGCCGGCGGGCTTGTCGATGACCACGACCTGCGAGTCCTCGTAAACGACGGCGGCGAGGGCGCGCTGGTCGTGGACCGGCACGGGCGCCTTGGCGCGCCGGCGCAGCTCGACGAGCTGACCGGTGCGCACGCGCGCTGCGGAGTCGATCAGAGGTCGCCCGCCGACGGTGACCTTGCCGCGCTCGCACAGGGTGCGCGCTGCGCTCCACGGCAGCTGGAGGCGCGCCCGCAGCACGGCGGCCAGCGTCTGGCCGTCTTCGGCCGCGGCGATCGCGAATGACTCGTCGGCGGGCAGGTTCGGAGCGGCGGCGGGCGGGGTGGCGCGGCCCGGTGGCTTGGCGGGGTTCATTTGCTGGCGCTCCCCGCCGCGGCAGCCTGGCGCTTCTGCCATAGCTCATAGTGGAGGAAGGCGGCCCAGACCAGGGCGTGGGTGATCTCGCCGCTCGCCAGCAGCGCGGGGATCTCGGTGAGGGGGCGGGTCTCGACCCCGATGTCCTCGCGCTCGTCGAGCTCCTGGGTGCCGGCGGGTCGGCAGCCGAGCGCCAGGGCGGTGTAGCAGCGGTTGTTCTGGATCGCGGGGTTCGGCTCGACCGCGCCGAGCAGGATCACCGACTCGGGTACGTAGCCGGTCTCCTCGCGCAGCTCGCGCGCCGCGGCGGCCAGGGGAGCCTCGCCGGGGTCGACGGTGCCGCCGGCGATCTCCAGGGTGGCCTGCTGGCTGCCGAAGCGGTACTGGCGCACCAGCACCACCTGCTCGTCGGGGGTGAGCGCCACGACGTTGACCCAGTCGGTGGTCTCCAGGACCCAGAAGTCGTGGGCGCGCCGGGTCCGCGGCGACCGGCAGTGATCCTTGCGGACGCGGAAGATGCTGTAGTCGGCGACGACCGCGGAGGACTCGGTTTCCCAGGGCTGCATGGCGCGGCATGGTAGCCGCGCCCGCCCGCTAGAACGAGAACTTTTCCAGCACCTCGGCGAGCCGCTTGTCGGGCAGCGACACCCGGGTCGGCATGCCGCCCGAGAGCCCGAACAGCTTCAGGAAATCGACGCCGGAGTCGAACGCCGCCGCCAGGGTGACGTAGCCGGCGTGGCGCACGATCGCGACCTGCGCCAGCGCCTGCCCGCGCAATAAGAGCTCGGTCTTGTCGAAGGTCTTGCGGGCGTGGCGCTGGGCGTCGATGTAGACCGCCGGGCCGCGCCGCTCGTAGAGGGCCGCCAGGCGCGCCGTCTCGGCCTCCATGATGTCGAAGTCGGCGGCGGCCTGGGCGATTACCTCTTGGTGGCCGGCGTCGCGGGCGCCGGCGACCAGGTAGCGCACTACGCGGTGCTTGAGCGCCTCGTCGCGGAAGTGGGCGCGCAGGGCGCGGTCGATGCGGTCGGCGATCGGCCCGGGGGTGCCGACCCGGGTGTCGATCACCCGCGCGTCGTCGTCGGCCCCGGGGTAGGGCTCGCTGCCGCCGCGCAGCCACTTGGCGGCGGCGTACAGGCCGTCGACATCCAGGTGGCAGACGATGGTGCCCACGGGGCCGGCGGCGCGCACGACCTCGGGGGTGACCATCTCGGGGCAGGCGCCGTGCTCGGCCTTGGTGCTGAGGATGAAGCGGGGATCGCCCTTGAAGTCGACGTGGCTCTCGTGGTCGTGGTGATCGACCCAGGCGGCGAGGCGGCTGCCGAGCTCGCGGATGAACTTCAGGGTGATGCCGGCGAACGAGGTGCCCATGCCGTCGGCGGCAAAGGCGACGTCGAGCACCGCCACCCGCCCGGGCAGCTGGCTCACCTCGGGCAGCGCTCGCGGGGAGGTAAAGACGACCCGCGCTCCGTCGCTGCTTGCGTCGGGGGGGGAGTTCCGAGGCTCTGGGGTGCTCATGGGCCGGCCTTCCGTGCGCGCGGCGCAAGCGCCGCAGCTCCGCCCGTACGGCGGCGTTTATTAAAGATGAGTCTTTTCGATATTAAGGCGCGGTCAGAGCGACGCGGCCCGCACCGCGCGTCGGCGCCTGCCACGGGCGCGGGCGGTGCGGTCGGCGCGGGCGGCCCAGTCGATCGTCCCGGCGGGCGTCGGTGGTCTAGATGCCCAGGTTGAAGCGGATGCCGCCCTTGATCAGCAGGTGGAAGCCGTGCGTCACCGTGTTCGCCGTGTTGCCGGAGCTGTCGACCACGATCGACTCGGACCCGGCGAACATGTAGTGGTAGCCCACGGTGGCGATGAGCTGCAGGCGGAGCAGGCGGTTGAGCACGCGCTCGACGCCGGCCTGGCCCTCGACGGCGACGCCGATGGTGGCGATCTGCGAGGAGTCGATCGGGAAGTGCGGCGTGTAGGGGAAGCCGAAGATCATGCCGCCGTAGCCGCCCAGGGTGCCGCGCCAGGCCCCGTCGCCGATGCCGAAGTCCCAGCCGAGCATCGCCTGCAGCGTCGAGCCCGAGAAGCCGCGCGAGGTGATGAGCTGGTCGAACTGCAGGTAGATATCGGTGTACAGGACCTCGATGCCCGCGCGCAGCCCGAGGAGCCCGCCCGAGTTGTCGGTGAAGAAGTCGGTGCCCACGGTGTTGTCGGGCTTCTGCGTCACCACCGAGTTGAACTTGGGCTCGGTGCCGTACATGCCGCCGACGTAGGCGTCTGCGTAGACCTCCAGCAGCTTGGCCTCGGCCGGTCGGCTGCCGGCGAAAAGCGCCAGCGTCCCCGCAAAAAGCGTGGTCGGCAACGAGAACGAAAACGGCAACGACAGCGGAGTAGCGGCGCGCCGCGAGCCCCCATCTTTTTTCGTTTGGGTCATGGCTCGCATGATAGCAAATAGCGTCATGTCTAGCGCTTCGTCCGGCCAGTTCCTGGACCGTTTGAGGCCGCCGGCCGCGGATCTTCGTCCGGTTATTACCGGGCTTGGGGTGGTGACGCCGCTCGGCGCGGACCGCGATGAATTCTATGCCGGGCTGCGCAGCGGGCGCTGCTGCCTGCATAAAGATGAAGATTTGGGCGGGCGGGCGCTCAACAAGTTCGTGGGGGCGGCGCGGCGGCAACAGCTCAGCAGGCTGGCGACGGCGGGGCGGTGGGCGGCGCGCCTTGGCGATTTCGGCGCCGCGGCGGCGATCGATGCGGGCCGGCGTCGGCGCATGCCGCGGCTGGCCCAGCTCGCGGTGGTCGCGGCGCAGCAGGCGCTCGCGGTCGGGCCGGGG
>DAOMZC010000602.1:0-4597 GCA_035437965.1 Pseudomonadota bacterium | reverse complement strand
TAACCAGTTAGTAGCTCAAGGAGTCCACGCATGTCCTCGACCACCTCTCGCCTGGGGTTTGTCACCCTGCTCTGCGCTTCCAGCGCCGCTGCCGCCCCGCTCGCCCCGGCCGCCCCGGCCGCCGATGCGCCGCTGACCGCGGCCGACCGCCGGCAGATCGTCGCCACCCTGGCGCAGAAGCTGCGCGCCCGCTACGTCTACCCCGAGCGCGGTGAAGCCATCGCGACGAAGCTGCAGGCCCACGCCGCGCACGGCGACTTCGACGGCGCACGTACGACCAAGGCCCTTGGCGAGGTGCTCGATCGCGACCTGACAGCGGTCGGCGACGACCGCCACTTCCGCATCCGCTTCGTCCCGGAGTTCGACCCGGCGCTCGAAGACTACAACCACGTCCCCGGCAGCGAGGAGATCGCCCAGGGCCGCGCCGACATGGCCCGCCGCGCCTTCGGCATCGCGCGCGTCGAGCGCCTGCCCGGCAACGTCGGCTACCTCGACATCCGCGGCTTCGGCCCCGCCGAGTTCGTCGCCCCGGCCTACGACCAGGCGCTCGCGCTCCTCGCAGGCACCGATGCTCTCGTCGTCGACCTGCGCAGCAACGGCGGCGGCGAGCCGCTGGCGGTGAGCTACTTCGTGAGCCACTTCTTCACCGAGGGCGACGAGCGCCACCTCAACGACATCTTCGACCGCCCGAGCGGCAAGACGCGCGAGTACTGGACGCTGCCCGTCACCGGCCCGCGCTACCTGCGGCCGGTGATCCTGCTCACCTCGCACTCGACGGCCTCCGGCGCCGAGGAGTGCGCCTACGACCTGCAGACCCAGAAGCGCGCGACGCTGGTCGGCGAGACCACCGCCGGCGCCGCGAACCCCGGCGGCCCGGTCGCGATCGGCCACGGCCTCGTCGCCTTCGTCCCGACCGGCCGCCCGATCAACCCGGTGACGCACGCCGACTGGGAGAAAGTCGGCGTCAAGCCTGACCTCGCTGTCCCCGCCGCCGATGCGATGAAGACGGCCTACCTCTCGCTCCTCGACCGTCGGCTCGCCGAGGCCAAGGATCCGGGCGAGAAGGACGAGCTGCAGGACGTGCGCCGGCGCGCCATGGACGGCAAGATCCCGCTGCCGGGCTACGTACCGCGGCGCTGAGGCCCCCCTCGCCGAGTCTCGGCAAGGTCAGACTGCGGACTCGGCGCCCGTGCGCCGGCTTATTCCTGCAGCTCACGCAGCGACAAGAGGGAGACCTTGGTGTGAACGTTTCCCCCAACTATGTACTGCGGGTCGCTGATGTATCTGTTGGTGCTGCGCGTGTTCTTGCGCGCAAGACCCGTCTCGTCGAAGTCGAAGCCACCTCCCAACATGACGGTGGGATTCCCGGTCGCATCTTGGCTGGGGATGAACGGACTGTTGGCGGCATAGGAGCTCTCCAGCGCCCAGGTGGTCACCGTGCGCTTGCCGGCGTACGCGCCGGGCCGCTGGCGGGCCGCATTCTTGATCGTCTCCACGGCGAGCGCATCGAGCTTCTTGACGCCGCAGCTGCTGATGACCCGGACCGACTCGATCTCGCCAGCGGCGCTACTGACAAGCTCGACCTCCGTGCGCAGCCAGCTCGCTGGTTTGCGCCAGGCGTCTATAGCCGCCGCGCTCTGCTGCGCGGCGAGGCCATTGCGGTAGGGGGTCTCTGGGACTCCCAGCGGACCGCGCTCGGCAAACTCGCCCCGGGTCGGGGCCCTGGGTTCGAGCTGCCCGGGACTGCGCCAGATCTGCTTCCCCAGCGAGGAGACCTGATTCAAGAACCGCTCGCCGCCCGTCATCGTCGAGCGGCCGCTTCGCACCAGGGCCTCGGGCGGCTTGAATAGATCAAGGACGCGGGTCTCGAGATCGCGCCACACCGGATCGATGGCGCCGGAGCGGACCCGATGCTGGGCCAGCTCGGACTCGACAAAGCCCTGCACCCGCTGCTGCCCCAGGCGCGCGGTGGCGCCTTGCGAGCTTGGGTCGCTTGCCCGCCGGGCGTCTTGTGACCCGGCGCCCGCGCTCTCTTCGCTGAGGCGGCGGAGGACTCCGGAAGGGAGCAGATCCACGCTCCGCAGATCGCGGGTCTCGGGCTGCCCCACCGCCGCTGCCGGCTCCGGGGGCTCTGGCTGCACCGGGGGCGGCAGGGTCGGCCGGCGCAGCCGCTCGCGCGGCGCGGGCGCGCTGGCTGGGGAAGGGGGTTGCTGCTGCGGAAGCGGACGGGCGCTGAGCTGCGGAGGCTCGGGGGGGCGCATCCGGGGGCGCTCCGGCAGCCTGAACACGATCAGGCTGGGCAGCGCTGGCCTTGGTATCGATTCCTGAGCGTCCCGGGAAAGGACCAGCGCGGCCACCGCGACGTGCACCCCTACAGTTCCCACCAGACTCCACAGAGTCCGTGAGCTGCGCATGGAGGCGGGCTTCATCATCGGCGTGCGGCCAGGCAGGGTCTGCTTCTTCAACAAACTACCCGGGAGAATTATGCCCCGGGCGGCCGTGTTAACCTGGGACCCGAGCCGCGAGCTCGAGAATCATTCACCGGTAAACTGGTGGGTCTCTTCGGGCCTGCCGCCAAAAGTCGCAAGCTCCACGGTGTAGGTACGGTAGCGACGGTCGCTGCGCACATACTGGCGCACCCCGCTTTCGCTGAAGAACCTGAGCATCGCGGCGTGGAGGCGGGGAAACTCTTCCACCAGGCCGGGGTGCAGCGGCAAAACGGTCTCCAGCGCGTAGGCCATCCGCACATCGGCCAGGGTGTAGCGTCCGGGCAGGACCCAGTGCGCGGAGTCGGGAGCGACGCGCTCGAAGTAGTCCTGCACCTGCGCGAGCTTCTTGCGCAGGGTCTGGCGATGCTCGGGCCGGCGCTCGGCGAAGCGCGGGTCCCAGAACAGCGTCCCGAGATCGAAAAGGATATCCCCCGCGGTCTCGGTCACTTCGTCGATGCGCGCGTCCTCTTTCAGGTTCGTTCCGTAAAGGCCGACCTTGCGCGCCACGTACTTGTAGATCGCCGTCGACTGGCACAAAGAGAAGTCACCGTCGTGCAGGATCGGCAGCTGGCCGAGCGGCGTGCTCGCCAGGAAGCGCTGCTTGCCTTCGGCGGTCGGCCACACCTGGGTGGGGACGCCCTCGTACTCATAGGGCACACCAGCGAGCTCCAACATGAGCCGCACCGGCTCGGCGCGCCCGCGCGCGCAGAAGTACACGAGCTTCAGCGGGGGATTGGCCTGGGAGGTCGTCATGGTCTTAGTAGCTCGCCGTCACCGCGGAGAAGCCGATGCCGAAGCTCATCGCGTTTACGTTCTTGCCGCCGGGCTTGGGCGCCCAGTGGTCGCTGCCGTCCAGGACCTCGACATCCGGAGCCAGGACGCCGCCGATGGCGGAGTCGCTGACCTCGGCCGGCACGATGAAGCAGGTGGCGGGGCTTACGCGGCAGCAGTTGGCGGCGACCATGCACTTGGCGATGCTCGCCGCTCCGGTCTTCTGCTCGAACAGACCGATGATCGCCTTGGCGGTGTCCCCCGGAATTCCCGCGATGGTGTCATTATGGATGGTCTGCGTGAGCAGGTCGGCGAACGCCGGAATGATCGTCCCTTCGATATCCGCCTTGCTGATCACTCCGTGCAGGACGCCGCTCTGAATCCGCCACACGCTGCCGATCTTGCTGACCGTCCCTTCGACATGCACGCCGCGCAGATTGAGGACCAGCCCGCCGCCGCCGACGTTGAGCCGCACCTGTAGGCTCTGCTCGGTGGCGGCGCTCTGCAGCGGCGGCGCCGTGGTGGCGAGCTTGCCGCCCTGGAGCTGTCCCGCGAGCTGCGCCCCCGTGGGCGTGACCGGGAAGAACACATCGGTCCCATCAAAGCGCGGCGGCGGCGCCCCGGTCATGTGCGGCTGCGCCGAGATGGCCTCGACGCCGACGCACGTCGAGTTGGTTGTGTCGGTGGTCGTGAAGCTGAGCAGCTCGATCCCATCCCCGGCCGCGATCCCGGCGTCGATGACCCCCTGAACATCCAGTCCGGCCAGGTTGATGACGTTGATCAGGTTCTTGAACTGGTTTTCCAGCCTCCCATCCCCGTCGAAGTCCACGGTGAACGAGCCGCTGCCCGAGCCGCTTGGCAGCTTCAGCTTGTCGGTCGCCAGCTTGTACGTCACCCCCGGGGCGCCGGTGCCACGGCAGGCAGTGGCCGCCGCCAGATCGCGCGGCAGGCTCAGGTCGAAACCCATCCCCAAATCCGCGGTGCCCAGGCGAGACAGGTCCTCGGTGGGCGACCCGAGGTCGACCTGATCGTTAGACAGACCCGACTTGCACGCGGCGACCAGGAGCAGGACGGAGACGGCTCGCTTCATCATCTGAGACCTCCACGGGGACTTGCGTAAGTGGGCGGACCATGTCACGTCCCGCATGGGGCTGGCAACGGAGAACGCCGCGGCCGCTACCGATCCGCGCTTGGCCGCTCCCAAGTCCCGGCGCCGCAAGCACTTGCTGCCGCCGCGGCCACGGTTGCGGATCGTTTGCCGCGCGGCCTCTGCCGGCCGGCTCATTATCTGGTTTGAGGTCCCGATGGACAATGCCCTTACTATGCGCCGCGGCCAG
>DAOMZC010000601.1:0-4598 GCA_035437965.1 Pseudomonadota bacterium | reverse complement strand
GTGACACTTGTCAATTTGAACCACCAACCGGCCGGAAGAATCGCTCGCGGAGGAGCAGCCATGACCAAGCGCTTTCCGTTTCATCCCTACCCGAACAGCTGGTTCGTCGTCGCCTTCTCGCACGAGCTCGCGCCGGGCGGGGTGATGCCGCTGCACTACTTCGGACAGGAGCTTGTCCTTTTCCGTACCGAAGACGGAGCGGCGCGGGTGCTCGATGCCTACTGTCCGCACCTCGGGGCGCACCTTGGCTGCGGCGGCGTGGTGCAGGGGAATAAGCTGCGCTGTCCGTTTCACGGCTGGCAGTTCGCGGGGGAGAGCGGCCAGTGCGTAGAGGTCCCATTCGCCGCCAAGATCCCGCCGCGGGCGGGGCTGCGCAGCTGGCCGGTGCGCGAGATCGACGGCGCCATCTACGTCTACCACCACGCCGAGGGAGCGCCGCCGAGCTGGGAGATTCCCAGCCTGCACACTCCGGAGTGGACGGACCCGGCGGTGTTCAAGTGGAAGCTGCGCAGCTGCTGCCAGGAGATCCTCGAGAACACTGTCGACACCTCGCACCTGCCGACGGTGCACGCGGCGCGGCGACCGGGCAGCTACAAGCCCAAGGCAAGCGAGGGGCCGGTGCTGAGTCACGAGCTGAACATCCAGTGGGACGGGGCGTACATCGGCTTCCCGGGGATGGAGATGGACGTGCGGCTCGACGTGTCGGTGTTCGGGCTGGGGATGATCCACGTCGAGACGCTGGCGCTGATGGTCGGCATGCAGGCGCGGCAGCGGTTCTTCGCGACGCCGATCGATGAAGACCACATTCACCTGCGGGCGGCGGTGCAGGTGCGCCGGCTGCCGGATGAAGAGATGACGAGGAGCGTGGACATGATGTTCCGCCAGGCGTTCGAGACCGACTTCGTCAAGGACTTCCCGATCTGGGAGAACAAGATCTACCGCGCGCAGCCGCTGCTCAGCGAGGCGGACGGACCGATCGTGATGTACCGGCGGTGGGCGAAGCAGTTTTACAGCGAGTATGAGGCGGGAGAGAACCTGGCGGTGGCACGGACGCCGCGGGCGGCGGTCCACGCGAAGCTGTCGACGATCGCCTAGGGTCCGCTTGGGAGCCGCTCGATCGGAGCGCTTAGCGGGGTACTTTGGAGCTGGCTTCGATCTGACCGACTAGCGAGGCGCCGGGGTTGGCGGCGGGAAGGGAGTTCTTCTCGCCGTCGCTCAGTCCCTTGGCGATGGCGGCGGCGGCGGTGGCGGCAAGCTGACCTACGGTGCCTTTGGGGATGCCCGCGGGGATGCCCGTGTTGCCGGCGCCGCCGGCGAGGAGCTCGATGGGAACCGGGAGGACGATGGTCATGTTGGGCTGGGCGGCCACCTCGACCATGGTCTGGTAAAGGCGCAGCTGCAGGGCGGCGGGCTCGCTGGCGATGAGGCGGGCGGCCTCGGTGAGCTGGGCGGCGGCCTGCAGCTCGCCCTCGGCCATGATGACCTTGGCGCGGCGCTCGCGCTCGGCCTCGGCCTGGCGGGCCATGGCGCGCTTCATCTCGGCGGGCAGCGAGATGTCCTTGATCTCGACGGCGGTGATGTCGATGCCCCACTGCTCGACGCGGGCATCGAGGATCGACTGCACCTCGAGGTTGATCTCGGAGCGCTTGGCCAGCACCTCATCGAGCTCCATCTTGCCGATGATCGAGCGCAGGGTGGTGGCGGCCAGCTGCAGGGTGGCGGGCATGTACTGCTCGACGCGCAGCACCGCATCGGTGGGCGAGCACACATCGGCGTAGACGACGGCGTCGACGCCGATCGAGATGTTGTCGCGGGTGATGACCTCCTGGGTCGGGATCTGGATGACCTTGGTGCGCAGATCGACGACCTGGGCGCGGTCGACGCCGAACGGCAGCATGAGGACCAGGCCGGGGCCGAGCGGCCGGCTGCGCGCGCGCCCGAGCCGGAAGACGATGGCGCGCTCGTACTCGCGCAGGACCTTGAGGCTGGTGGAGAAGAGGAAGACCGCGATGAAGAACGCGCCGAACAGGAGTAGGGGCATCATGGGTGCAGTATTGCACGTCCGCGGCCAAGACGGCGCCGGCGGCGGGGTACGGACGGACGGCGCAGGGGCCCGGGGCGGCTAGCGGCGCCAGAGCCCGCTGCTCTCGACGCGCTTTTTGACCGCGCGCAGGAGGTCGGGGATGGAGCGGCGGGCGATGTAGTTCTGGATGAAGCGCGGCAGGGCGCGGCCGGTGTCGACCTGGCTGTTGTAGGTGACCAGGGTGCGCCCGGGCGCGAGCTCGTAGACGCGGTACTCGCCGTCGGCCTCGGCGATGGTGTTGTCGGGGACCGAGTGATCGAGCTTCCAGCTCAGGCGGTGGGCCGGCTCGTCGAGCTGATAGATCATGGTGTAGCGCGCGGTGGTCACCGAGGCGTCCACCACCATGCGCACGCGCAGCCGCTCGGGGCTCTTGTCGAGCACCTCGGCGGACTTGATGCGCGGCATGTACTCGGCCTTGTCCTCGAAGCGGATGAGCGTGGTCCACACCTCGCCGACGGGGCGGTCGATGGTGATGGCGCCGATGCCGCGGCCCGCGGTCTTGCCGTCGGGGCGGGCGAAGGGCTCGATGCGCACCGGGACCTGGCCGCGCAGCGCCGCCTCCACCTCTGGCTGCGTAAGTCCAGCGATCGGCGCCAGGAGCGTCAGAAGCGGGAGCAGCGGATAAAGGATGTGCATGGCCGGAACCTAACACAAGCGCAGGCGGCCGGTACCACACCGGTGCTAGAGGTGTTGCGGTGCCGCGGCGGCAAGCGGCGCGTGGTACGTGGTACACTGGCCGGGATGGTCGCGCCGCTCGCCCCGCACCTCAGTGAGTCCCAGCTGCACGAGCTGCGCCGTCAGCTCCTCAACAAGGGGGCGGAGGTGAGCGCGCTCCTTGCCGACATCCTCGCCGGCAAGGCGGTCGACCCGCGGGCCCTCGGCGGCTTTGGCGGGACGAGCCGGCCGGGCGAGCGGGCCACCGAGCGCCTGCGCCGCTTCCTCGACCTCATCGGCCAGAAGCTGCAGGCGACGCGCAACGGTACCTACGGCTTCTGCGCCGGCTGCGGCGAGCCGCTGGCATTGGCGGCGCTGACCGAGGTGCCGTGGGCCGACCAGTGCCGGACCTGCGCGCAGGCGGCTTGACCGGCGGAATTCGCCGCCGCGGGCGCTTCCCGGGTTGGTCGGCCGCCCGCTCGCCTGTATCCTCGTCCGCCGAGAGGTAGCCACCTGATGCTCAAGCTTCTTGTCACCGGCTGTGCGGGGTTTATCGGCTCGCAGCTGTGCGCGCGACTGCTCACCCAGACGACGCCGCTTGGTCCGGTCGAGCTCCACGGGGTCGACTGCTTCGACGACACGCTGTACCCGGCGTCGCTGCACCGCGCCCAGCTGCTGCCGCTCATGAGTGAGCCGAACTTCCACTTCACCGCCGGGGACATCGGCGACGGAGAGCTCATGGGGCGGCTCCTCACCGGCATGGACGGGGTCGTCCACCTGGCGGCGCTGGCCGGCGTGCGACCGTCGCTGCATCAGGCGGCACGCTACATGCGTGTGAACGTCGAGGGGACCCAGCGGGTGCTCGACGCCTGCAAAAGCCGCGGGGTGCGGCGGATCGTGTTCGCCTCGTCGAGCTCGGTGTACGGGGCGCGCTCCGAGGTGCCGTTCCGCGAGACCGATCCGGCGATCACCCCGGCCTCGCCGTACGCCGCCAGCAAGCGCGCCGGCGAGCTCCTGTGCGCGACCCACAGCGCCCTGCACGGGGCGGCGATCTGCGCGCTGCGCTTCTTCACCGTCTACGGCCCGCACCAGCGGCCCGAGATGGCGATCGCCAAGTTCGCGCGCCTCATCGCCGAGGGCGGCAAGGTGCCGCTGTTCGGCGGCGGCCAGACCGCCCGCGACTACACCTATATCGACGACATCCTCGACGGGGTCATCGCGGCGATCGGGCGCACCGCGGACCCGGCGCTCGGCTGCCGCAGCTACAACCTGGGCGGCTCCCAGGTGACGACGCTGGCCGAGCTGGTCGGCCTGCTCGAGCGAGCGCTCGGCAAGACCGCCCACATCGACTGGCTCCCCGAGCAGCCCGGCGACGTGCCGCTCACCTGCGCCGATCTCACCCGCTCGACCGCCGAGCTCGGGTACGCCCCCAAGGTGCCGCTGGCCGCCGGTATCGAGCGCTACTGCCAGTGGCGGCGCCACGGCTAGCTGATCGCCGAGCAATGCCCCCGGCGGCGTGGTAAACCGGCGGCGATGCAGACCATGAATCCGGGTTGCCGCGCGGCGACCCCACCAAAGCGGAGTCCGTCTGGCGATAAGACGCGACGGGCGCGGTCGCCGGGGCTGCCGGCAAGGACCCTGGTGGCGGCGCTGGTGGCGACGGTGCTGGCCGGCGCGCCGCGGGCGGAGTTTACCAACCGGTATCCGAAGCTCAGCGGCTTCAACCATCAGATCTATGTGGAGGGCTACGAGCTCCCGATCCTCAACGCCGGGCTCGCCGATCCGGCGGTGAGTCCCGACGGGCGCTCGGTCGCGGTGGCGGTCGGCGGCCACCTGTGGCTGATCCCGCTCACCGCGAGCG
>DAOMZC010000600.1:0-4622 GCA_035437965.1 Pseudomonadota bacterium | reverse complement strand
CAGCACGGCCTGTTGCTGGTGCTGGACGCCAGCCTGCTGGCGGACAACCTGTATTTCGTGAAGCAGCGTGAAGACGCCTGCAAGCACATGAGCATTCGCGAAATCACGCGCAAGATGGCGGACCTGTGCGACATCATCCACTTCTCGGCACGCAACCCGGGCTGTGCCCGTGGCGGCGGCATTTGCATCCGCGACATAGCACAGTACGAAAAAATGCGGGTACTGGTGCCGCTGTACGAGGGCGTCCTGACCTATGGCGGCATGTCGGTGCGCGAAATGGAAGCGATAACCGTCGGCCTGGATGAAACCATGGACGAGGACATGATCGGCCAGGGGCCGCAGTTCATTGCCTACATGGTCGAGAAACTGAAAAAAGCCGGTGTTCCGGTGATTACGCCAGCAGGCGGCCTGGGCTGCCACATCAATGTGATGGAGTTCCTCGATCACGTTCCGCAATCCCAATACCCGGCGGGTGCGCTGGCGGCGGGCACGCTCGCCGCCGGTGCCGCTGGTGCCGCCGGCGCCGGATAAGCCGGGGCTGCCGGTCCGGCGGCGTGACCCGCCTTGGCCCCATCGGTGTCGATGACCACCATGACCTGCCCGACGGCGCAGATCTGCCCCGCCGGCACCATCAGGCGGGCGACCCGACCCGCCTTGGGCGAGGGGATCTCGACCGTGGCCTTGTCGGTCATCACCTCGACCATCGGCTGGTCCTCGCGCAGGGTGTCGCCCTCGGCGATCAGCCAGCGGACGATCTCGCCCTCGACGACGCCTTCGCCAATATCCGGGAGCCTGAACTCGACTGCCATGGTTAAAACCTCGCCGTCTCGGAGATGGCCTTGGTGACCCGCTCGGGGGAGGGCAGATACTCCAGCTCCAGGGTGTAGGGGAACGGGGTGTCGAGGCCGGTCACGCGGGCGATCGGCGCCTCCAGCGACATCAGCGCCTTCTCGGCGATGAGCGCCGCCAGCTCTGCGCCGAAGCCGCAGGTCTTGGGGGCCTCGTAGACGATGACGACGCGGCCGGTCTTGCGCACCGACTCGAGGATCGTGTCAAGGTCGAGCGGGACGAGCGACCGCAGGTCGATGACCTCGGGATCGAAGTCGCCGGCGCCGTGCTTCTCGACCGCCTCCAGCACCGTGTGCAGCATCGAGCCGTAGCACAGCACCGTTACGCCCTGGCCCTCGCGCACGATCTTGGCCTGGCCGAACGGGATCGTGTAGTCGCCCTCGGGGACCTCGCCCTTGGCGGCGCGGTACACGCGCTTGGGCTCCAGGAACAGCACCGGGTCCTCGTCGCGCATGGCGGTAAGGAGCAGGCCCTTGGCGTCGTAGGGGGTCGCCGGGATGATGACCTTGAGGCCCGGGGTGTGGGCGAAGTAGGTCTCGGGCGACTGCGAGTGGTAGTGGCCGCCGCGGATGCCGCCGCCGTACGGGGTACGGATGACCACCGGGGCCGGGTACTCACCGCCCGAGCGGTAGCGGAACTTGGCCAGCTCGTTGACGATCTGGTCGAAGGCCGGGAAGATGAAGTCGGCAAACTGGATCTCGGCGACCGGGCGCAGACCGTAAAGGGCCATGCCGATGGCGGTGCCGATGATCCCGGCCTCGGCCAGGGGCGTGTCCATGACGCGATCCTTGCCGAACTCCTCCTGCAGGCCCGTGGTGGCACGGAAGACGCCGCCGAAGTTCCCGACATCCTCGCCGAGGAGGACGACGCGCTGGTTGCGCCGCATCTCGAGCTTCAAGGCATCGTTGACCGCTTGGATGATGTTGTAGACGGGCATCTGGGAATCTGCTCCTCATCCTCAAAATGGGCGGACCGGGCCGCGCCTTTATCGTACGTAAGGGGAAAGCTGCCGCGGGCGGGCCCGCCTAGCCGTGACCGAGCTTCTGCCGCGGCATCGCCTCAAGCTCCGCCTGCTGCTCGCGCAGGTTGGCGGTCGGCTGCGCGAACACGTCCTCGAACAGCGACGACAGAGGCGGCGTGCCCACCGTCTCGGCGTGCTGCAGGGCGGCCATGATCTCGTCGTTCAGCTCCTGGCGGTACTGGGCGTCGATGGCGTCGGTGAGAAGGCCGCGCCGGGTGATGTACTTGCCGAAGCGCGACATCGGGTCGCGGCGCTCCCACTCGCGGATCTCGTCATCCTTGCCCTTGCGGTAGACGGAGGGGTCGTCGGAAGAAGAGTGGCCGGCGCGGCGGTAGGTCACCGCGTCGATGAGGGTCGGGCCCTCGCCGGCGCGCCCACGGGCCGCCGCGGCGCTGGTCGCGGCGATCATCGCCAGCATGTCGTTGCCGTCGACGCGCACGCCGGGGAAGCCGTAGGCGACGGCCTTCTGGGCGACCGACTTGGCGGCGGTCTGCAGGTGGGCCGGGGTCGAGATCGCCCAGCCGTTGTTGCGGCAGATGAAGATCACCGGCGCCTTCCAGACGCCGGCGAAGTTCAGCCCGACGTGGAAATCGCCGGGCGAGGCGGTGCCTTCGCCGAAGTACACCGCGGCCACCGTGTCATGGCCGAGGATGCGGGCCGCCCGCGCGACCCCCACCGCCTGCGGAATCTGGGTCCCGACCGGCGACGAGATCGACACGTAGTTACCGGCGCGGAACGAGTGGTGCACCGGCATCTGCCGGCCCTTGACCGGGTCCTCGGCGTTGCCGAACAGCTGGTTGGTGAAATCGCGCAGCGAGTAGCCGCGCCAGAAGGCGACACCGGGCTCGCGGTACGATGGGAAGACCCAGTCGGTGGCGCGCAGCGCGTAGGCGACGCCGAAGTGGGTCGCCTCTTCGCCGATCGACTGCATGTAGAAGCCCAGGCGCCCCTGGCGCTGCAGCTTCATCATGCGCTCGTCGACGAGGCGCACCTTGAGCAGCTCGCGGTACAGGCGCAGGCAGTCGGCGTCGCTGATCTTGGGGACCAGGGCGGGGTTGGCGTCGGCGCGGAGGTTGCCTTCGTAGTCGAGGAGGGCGAACGGCTCGGGCGGCTCGCCGGCTTCAATCAGGCCGGTGGGCGCGCCGGCCCCAGCAGCGTTGGCGGCAGCCTTGGAAGGGTGTCGTGACATGGTGGGTCCTTGGTGCTTGCGTGGCGCCAGGTTTGTATAGGTCGCTGGCAGCGTAGTCAAGCGAGCAGTCGGGTCGAGTTCGGGCGCTGGCGAGCGCTTACTGGAGGCGGCTGGCGAGGGCGAAGCTCGCCCTGCGGGCTGATGCGATCGGGCAGCAGGGAGTCAGCCATGCGCCAAATTATAGGTAGCGATAGTACGCCGAAAACTGCCCAGTCAGCAGCTCTTGCGTGCGCGCGCAGCTAAAAAGCCGCTCAGCGGCGAGCCGGGTGCCCGCGCAGCGCCGCATGAGGGCGCAGCCGCACCACCCGCAAGCGGCTCATTGGCACGGCGTTCTGACCTCGCGCAGGGCCGATCGGTGGAGCCAACCGGGGCCGCTCGGGAGGACCGACAGGGGGCCGCTCGGGAGGGCCGACCGAAGGCCGGCCGAGGAGGCCGACCGGGGAGGCCGACCGAGGAGGCCGACCGGGGAGGCCGACCGGGGAGGTCGATTGGTAGGGCCGACCAGCTGCGGCGCTCTTGCCGCCGGTCGCGGCATCGCGCACGATGCCTCGGCATGTCCGCTTCCGATAAAGCCTCGCACTCGCCTGCAAGCCGTGACCCCGCCAGCCCGATTGACCACGGCCGCATCCCGCCCGAGATCCTGGCCGCCTGTAAGCACCTGCGCGACCGCGGCTTCGCCGCTTATCTAGTCGGCGGCGCGGTGCGCGATCTTCTGCGCTCGCCGACCGCGGTGGCCAAGGACTTCGACCTCACCACCTCGGCCCGGCCCGAGCAGGTCATCCACGCTTTCGGCCACCGGCGCACCATCCCCACCGGGATCGAGCACGGGACCGTCACCGTGATGTGCGACCCGCCCCCAAGCGACGGCGAGGGTGACGGCGCCGCGTCGAGGCCCCGCAATCCGCGCCCGGTCGAGATCACGACCTTCCGCGGCGAGACCGGGTTCTCCGACGGCCGCCGGCCCGACCGCGTCGAGTTCATCACCGACCTGACCGAGGACCTGCGGCGCCGCGACTTCACGATCAACGCCATCGCCTACGACCCGCTCGTCGGCGCGCTCATCGATCCCTTCGATGGCCGCGCCGACCTGCAGGCCCGGCTGCTGCGCGCTGTCGGCGATCCGGCGGCCCGCTTCGCCGAGGACGGGCTGCGCGTGATGCGCGCCGTGCGCTTCGCCGCGCAGCTCGAGTTCACCGTCGATCCGGCCACCCGCGCCGCCTTCGCCGGGGCGCTGCCGACCCTGCGCAAGGTCAGCCGCGAGCGGGTGCGCGACGAGCTGCTCAAGCTCCTCGCCGCCCCCCGGCCGGCCCGCGGCCTGCGCCTGCTCATCGAGCGCAGCGACGAAGAGCCGCAAGCCGAGTGGGGCGAGCTCGGGTGCCTGCTGCGCGTCATCCTGCCCGAGGTCGCGGGGATGCTGGAGCGGCCGGAGCAGGCCCAGATCTGGTGGTGGCTGGTCGAGCTCGCGCCGCCGCCGGCGCGGCTGGCGGCGCTGCTCTGGCCGATGCGCGGCTGGCTCGCCGGAGCGGGCGCCCAGGTGGCCAAGGTCCCCGCGGCGCTGCCCGA
>DAOMZC010000599.1:0-4629 GCA_035437965.1 Pseudomonadota bacterium | reverse complement strand
AGCTGGTCGAGCACGCGCTCGATCAGCCGCTGATCGGCGGCGCTCAGCTGGCGCAGCAGGCCCAGGCACTCACCGACCACCAGGAGCAGCTCGCGCTCGGCCCGCGCGGTCGCGGTCGCCGACGCCGACCCCGGCGCGGCGCTGAGCAGCTCGCGCAGCCGGGCGAGCAGCCGCCCCGGATCCCTTCCCGCCACCGCGGCGCGCAGCTCGGCCAGGATCGCGGCCCGCTGCTCCTTGGGGAGGAGCGGGGTATCGGCCACCGTGTCCGCCGCCCGCGCCAGCAGGTAGCCCAGGGCGACCTGGTCCTGCACCGCGGACGGCAGCACTTTCACACTCAGATAGAACGAACGCGACACGCGCTTGAGCAGCGCGCCGAGCGAAGGCGAGAGCACGACGGCGAGCTATTTCTGCGGTGCCTGCGCACCCTTGGCCTTCATCGCCTTCTCGTAGGCCGCCTGCTGCGTCGCGGCGGTACGCTCCAGCTCCTCGGCGGGTCCGATGAAGTCCTTGTTGGTGTCGTCGACCATCTTGTTGAACACGAGCAGACCGTCGCTGGCCGAGAACCCGGCCGGGCTGCTCAGCTGGAAGCTGCCCTCGTAGACGTACTGCTTGCCCAGGGTGAGCTTAGGCTCCTTGCCCTTGAAGCCGCGGTACTCGGCGACCAGCAGCCCCTTCTCCTTGGGCGCCCCCGCCTCGTCGACCACGAACATGTGCGGGGCCTCGCAGGGCTTGCACGTCTGCTTCTTGGGGCACTCCGGACACTTATAGATATCAAGGAGATACGCCTTGACCTTCACTTTCTGGCCAAGGTACTTGTTCGGCTTGTCGCTGTAGCGATGAAACTCTTTGCGCAGGCCGTAGATCGACACGGAGCCGTCGGGGTAGTCACGCGGGATGTTGGGCTCGGCGAAACTGGGCGGCGGGGGCAGGTTGATCTTCACCCCGGGCAATAGCGCCGCACCCGGCTCATCAAGCAGGCCCCCGCTCGAGTTGTTGCACGCTCCCAGCGCCAGCCCGACCCCAAGGGTAAGTCCCAGACCAAGAACCAGGCGTGACAGGCCCGGCAGAAGGGCCGCAAAGCGCGAAGCTCCACGAGCACCGGTGGCGTCCGTGCCGCGGGTGGCCAGGCTTGACCCCTTGGCCGGGATCAGGTGAAAAGACGATGTATTCATTTCCTTCGGTCCTCCTCTGCCAGCGCAGAGCTCCCTGTCTATTTATACCCGCCCTTGGGGCAGATAGGTGCGGCTGGATTCACGTAACACGGCAGCCGACGGGCGCGCAACCGCCTTGCGCGCTGCCGCGGCCCACGGCCGGGCGGATCGGGTGGCCCGGGCCGGGTAAGGCCGCGACCGCAGCGCTTTTTTTCCCTAGTGTAGCCGGGCGCGCGCCGCTTGGTTGGCTTTTGCTGCTGGCCGCCCTCCTTGGTCCGCCGGCCATGGCGGGCCGCGCCGACGCCCGACCGCCCGACCCGGCGGCCGAGGCCCCGCAAGACCGCACCGTGCGCGCCGTCATCGATGCCGAGCCGCAGCACTTAAACCCCCTTCTCGATCCCGACCTGTGGGGCTACCGGATTGCCCACAACCTGCTCTGCGAGCCGCTCGTGCAGCCGCGCCCGCAGCCGGGCGAGACCCCGCCGGCGGCCGACCGCCGCTACCAGGGGGTCCTCGCCGAGCGCTTCCGCATCGAGCCCGACGGGCGCGGCATCGACCTGTGGGTGCGCAAGGGGGTGCGCTTTCACGACGGCCACCCCCTTACCGCCGCCGATGTGCGGGCGACCCTGGAGATGGTCATGCGGTCGGGGGCGAGCGCTCCGCGCACCCAGGCGCTGCTCGCCGATGTGGTGCGCGTGCTGCCGATCGGCAAGGACGGGGTGCACCTGGACCTGCGGCGGCCGACCGGCCCGGCCCGCGCGCCGAGCTGGATCCTGGCGGCGCTCAGCGAGATCGATATCTTGCCGGCCAACCAGTTCTTCGGCGGCAAGCTCGCCTACCAGCCGTTCAACCGCCGGCCGGTATGCACCGGTCCGTTCCGGCTGGCCGAGTGGAAGCGCGGCAGCCACCTGCTCTTGCGGCGCTCGCCGACGTATTGGGGGACGCCGCCCGCCGCCGAGGCGCTGCGCCTGCTCATCGTGCCGGACGGGGCGCGGGGCCTGGCTCAGCTGCGGCAAGGCGAGGCCGATGTGCTGCTGCACGTCGCCCCGCGTTACCTGGCCGATCAGGTTGAGCCAGCGGTCGAGCATGGGCGCTGGCGCAAGGTCGAGCTCGACGCCAACCAAGTCGTCGCCCTGGTGTGGAACGGCCGCCACCCGGCGCTGGCGGCCCCGGGCGTCCGGCGCGCACTGGCGGCTCATATAGATCGCCTTCGGCTCGTGCGCGAGGTGCGCGCCGGGCTCGGCACCCCGCTTAGCGCGCCGCTGCTAGCCGCAGCGAAACCGATCGAAGTGAAATCGACTGGACCGGGCTCGGGACCTGGACCAGGGGCCGAGTCGGGCTCAGGACCCGGTGCGGGCTTGGGCTCAGGCCCCATTGAACAGTCGCTCGCTGCCCTCTCGCCCTTTCTGGCGCGGTCGGCAGAGTGGCTGGCCAGTGCCGCCCCGGCGCGGCCCGAGCTGACCCTGGCCGAGGCGGGCGAGCTCCTCGATGCCGCCGGTGCCGCGCGGCTGGGAACGGGCGGCAGCGGGCCGCGGCTCTTCCAGGGTCGCCCGCTGACCTTGCGCGCGCTCGTGCCGGCCGGCTCGACCGAGCTTGCCGAGGTCAGTCGCCGCATCGGCGAGAGCCTCCAGCGCGCCGGCCTGAAGTGGGAGACCGAGGTGGTCGAGCTGTCGACGCTGACGGCGCGGCTGCGCCAGGGCGGCTTCGACGCCGCGCTGCTCGCCTGGTCCTGGACCGGCGGCCCGGACGAGCTGGAGCTGGAGCCGCTCTTGCACCTGGCCCTGGGCGACAAGAGTCCGCTGCTGGCCGACCTGGTCAGCGCCCTGCGCGCCCGCCCCGCCGCCGACGCCGCCCTCGACCCGCCCGGCCGACCCGCCCGGCTGACCCGCCTGTGGGACAGCGAGCAGCCCATCACCCTGCTCTACCGCACCCGCCAGCTCACCCTGCTAAGCCCGGCGGTCGGGCCGCTGCCGCTTCCCACCCTGGGCGATATGCTCGATCTCTCCCGCATCTATCTGGACCGCCCGCCGCCAAGCCACGCCGCCGCGGAGCTGCCCGACAGCGCTCTGCAGAGTCCCGAGGCGTCCGGTCTGCCCGGTCCTCTGGTCAGTCCAGCGGGTCACTAGCTAGTCCGGCCGTCGCCGCCCCAGTCATAACTTGGTCACGAGAGTGTCACGGGAAGGTCACTACAGAGTCATAGGGAGCCGCCAAACAGACTGTCTGTTACCGACCCCCAAGCTGTGGTAGAACCGCTGGCACTGATCAGACTGCACGTCGCACTCTTGGCACCTGGACTGTCATGGCAGCCGCCAGCTGACCCTCGGCAGCCGCCCGCTGGTGCCGAGTCAGCAGCGTAGCTACCCCGACCTTCGGGTCGAGCAGAAGTACCCCATTCGACCCAGAGGCCCCCTCTGGGGATACGGAGACAGCATGCGCACGGTCGTCAAAGGAACTGGTTTTGTGGTGGGTGAGCACCTGGTCAAAAACAGCCAGTTCGAGAAGATCATGGACACCTCGGACCAGTGGATCAAGGAGCGCTCGGGCATCGAGCAGCGCTACTTCGTCGCCGATGGGACCTCCACCTCCGACCTCGGGGCCCGCGCCAGCCGCATCGCCATCGAGCAGGCGGGCCTGACCCCGGCGGACATCGACTACGTGGTCTTCGCGACCATGACCCCCGACCACTTCTTCCCCGGCAGCGGCAGCCTGCTGCAGACCAAGCTCGGGCTGCGCAACATCCCGACCCTCGACATCCGCCAGCAGTGCACCGGCTTCATCTACGCCCTGCAGGTCACCGATGCGCTGATGAAGGCGCGCGCCGCCAAGACCATCCTGCTCGTCGGCGCCGAGACCCACTCGCCGTTCATGCCGTTCGCCGATTGGGAGACCCTGCTCGGCCTTGCCGACCGCGAGCCGACCCCCGAGGAGCGGGCGATCCACACCGCGGTGCGCGACCGCGCCGTCCTGTTCGGCGACGCCGGCGCCGCGGTCGTCCTGCAGAGCGACGAGGCCGAGACCGAGCGCGGCCTCCTCGACTTCGAGCTGCACACCGACGGCAGCCACTTCAACAAGCTGTACGTCCCCTCGGGCATGGCGCACCGCCCGTACGTCTCGCCGGAGATGCTCAAGCGCCTGGACCACGTCCCGCACATGGACGGCAAGTACGTCTTCCGCATGGCCGTCACCAAGATGCCCGAGGTCGTTCGCTCGCTGTGCGCCCGCAACAACGTCAAGGTCGGCGACGTCGACATGTTCATCGCCCACCAGGCCAACCTCCGCATCAACGAGGCCGTCCAGCAGGCCCTGGGCATCGCCAACGACCGCATCTACAATAATATCCAGCGCTACGGCAACACCACCGCCGCCACCATCCCCATCGCCTATGACGAATGCCGGCGCGCCGGGCGCATCAAGCCGGGGAACCTCGTGTGCTTCTTCGGCCTCGGTGCCGGATTCCACTGGTGCGCGGCGCTGCTCC
>DAOMZC010000598.1:0-4640 GCA_035437965.1 Pseudomonadota bacterium | reverse complement strand
GGCGATGAGCACGCGCTCGCCCTGGTTGATGGCAAAGCCGCGGCGCAGCGCCAGGCTGGCTCCTTCGCGCTCGGCGAACAGGGCGCGCACGCCGAGCGCGCGCGCGACCTCATGCGCCACCACCACGCCGCCGAGCGCGGGTCCTACGACCACATCCGCGACCACGCCGGCCGCGCGCAGCCGCGCCGCCAGATCCTGGCCGACGCGCTCGGCCAGCTGCGGGTGCTGCAGCAGCAGCGCGCACTGGACATAGCGGTCGCTGTGCAGCCCGGAGCTCAGCCGGAAGTGTCTCTCAAGGAGCGCGCCGGTGGCGATGAGAAGACTGTCGATCGGGCGGTGCGGATCGAGCGTACAGTCAGACATGGGAGGACTCCTTTTTCCCGCCGTCCGGGGGAACCTGCGCGGCCAGCAGGGCCCGCGCTTTGCCGCGAGCAGCGGCGGCAAAGTCGGGACCGGAAGACGCGTACAAGAGCGAGCGTGAGACGTTGACCAGCGCGGCTCCCGGCGGCCAGGCCCCGCCTTGCGCGCCGACTCCCGGCACGAGCAACGGCAGCCCGGGGGCGAGCGCGCGAACGGCGGCCAGCTCGGCGCTCGCGGTCGCGCCCACGACCAGTCCGCAGTGCGCTTGTCGCAAGGCGGCCACCTGTCGCGCGACCCACAGATACACCGGCTCCCCGCTCGCCAGGCGCAGGCTCTGCAGCGCCCGGCCTTCGCTGGTCGCGCACAGCACGAACGTCAGCCGATCGGCGCGCTCAACAAACGGCTGCAGCGGCTCCAGCCCCAGGTAGGGATGTACGGTCACCGCGTCGACTCCCAGCTCGTCGAAGGCGGCGCGCGCGTAGGCGCGGTTGCTGCTCTCGATGTCGCCGCGCTTGCCGTCCAGGATGAGCAGGGTGTCGCTCGGCACGGCGCGCCGTACTTGCGCAAGGAGCTGCCAGCCCGCGGCGCCCTGCGCTTCGAAGAAAGCGGCGTTCACCTTATATGCGCCGGCCAAATCGGCGGTGGCGTCGATGATCGCGAGCAGGAACTGCAGGCTGTCGCCACCGACCGCCGCCGGCAGGCGCGCCGGCTCCACGTCCAGTCCCACGCACAGGCCGCCGCGCGCTACAGCTCGGGCGTACTTGCCAAGGGCGCTCATCGCGACTCCGCCAAGTGGCTCTCAAGTGATGAAGAGCCGCGATCACGTAAGTATTCCGCAAGCTCTCGCTGCAGTGCTGGCAGCACCGGAGCCCGCACTCCGATCGCGGGTGAGTACAGGGCCGAGCCGATCTGGACCGCCCGCGCCCCGACGCGAAAGAACGCCCGCGCTTCGCCAAGGCCCCGCACCCCGCCGCAGCCGATCACCGGCAGCGGCTGCGCCCGGGTCAGCTCCCAGACCGCGCGCAGCGCCAGCGGATGCAGGAACGCCCCGGACAGACCGCCAATAAATGGCGCGAGCTCCAGATCCTGATTCCGCGATAAGCCTGAGCCGCCGGACATCGCCAGCGCCGGAACCGTATTGGTCGCAACCAGCGCATCGGCGCCGGCGTCCGCGCAGGCGCGCGCCCTCTCACCGAGCGTCGCGCGATCGGCATACCCGAGCTTCACCCACAGCGGTCGCCCGGTCTGACGGCGCGCCGCGGCCACCAGCGCGTGCAGCTGCGGCGGCGCCGGGGGCTCTCCGCTCACGTTCGGACATGAAGCGTTGAGCTCATAGCCGATCACCTGCTCCGGGGCGGTCCCACCTTCAAGATGAACGAGCAGCTCGGCGAGCTCGCCCGGCTGCTCGGCAGCGACGCTGACCAGCACCTGCGTCGGCAGCGCGAGCAGGCGCGGGAGCCGCCGGGCGATAAACTCCGCGACTCCGGGGTTGCGCAGGCCGATGCAGTTGAGCAGCCCCCCGGACACCGCCAGCACCGTCGGCTCGGGATTCCCGGCGCGCGGCTTCAGGGTGACCGTCTTGCTGATCAGCGCCCCCGCCGCCCGGGCCTCCGCGGGTGCGATCAGCTCCTCCTCCTCGCCCGCCGACCACGGACCGGCGGCGACGATCAGCGGCGAGCCGAGCGTGACGCGACCGACCACGCTCGCGAGTCCCTGATCCATATAAGTCAAGGGACCCATGACAATGCCGAAGCAAATGCGGAAACAATGCGCATTAGCAACCTCCCATATCACCGTATGTACTTGAGCGGCAGGCGCCCGAGTTACGATCTGATTACGATCTCGGCAGCTGCCCCTTAAATACTCAGGACATTTCTCAGCGGGCTTCTACTCCAAGATGCTTTAGCGCGTCAAGGGCCCTTGCGATTAAATAATTAAAAAACGTTGGAGCGACGTTCAGGGACCAATTGTTACAATCAGGTGACAGCGTTTAGGACGGCGCAAGCGATCGAAACGGAGGCCCCTGGGGACCCCTGAAATCGAGCTCACCGAGGAGATCGCGAAGAATTAGGAAAATATATTCTTGACATCAGGATGGGCCTGAACTAAAGGTCCCGCACGTTCAGTCGAATAGGCGTCGACCAGGCGATGGCAAGCGGCGATAGATTTGCTTGCTGTTTGGGGAATTCGTTAATCGGGTTGCCTGATTGGTATTGCTCCACAAGACCAAGATCACCTGGTCAGGGGTAATGCTGTTGATTTGCAAAGCAGGTGCATATCCATGACCCTGAGCGCGGATACACGGGCTGAGGAGCTTCGCCCGAGCTATGAGGGCAAGGCCAAGCGGGTTCGGCACCGCGCCGACGGCCTGGTCGAGCTGGAGTACAAGGACGACGCCACCGCCTTCAACGGCCAGCGGCGCGAGAGCTTCCCCGGCAAGGGGCGGCTCAACAGCGAGATTACGGAGCTCTTGTTCACCTATCTGGCGGCGCGCGGGATACCCAGTCACGCCCGCGGCCGGCTGGACGAACGGACGCTGCTCGCCGAGCGCGCTCAGATGGTGCCGCTGGAGGTCGTGGTGCGGTTCCAGGTCGCCGGCTCGCTGCGCAAGCGCACCGGGCTCCCCGATGGAGCTGTCTGCGACCCGCCGATCGTCGAGTTCTATTACAAGCGCGATGAGCTGGGCGATCCGCTGCTGAACACGGAGCACATCCGGCTGCTGCACCTGGCGACGCCCGCCGAGCTGCTCGAGCTGGAGGCGCTGGCGCGGCGCGCGGCGGGACTTTTGCGCGAGCTGTGCGCCCGCGCCGAGCTGCAGCTGTTCGATCTGAAGTTCGAGTTCGGCCGCACCGCTCGCGGGCTGGTCCTGGCCGATGAGATCTCTCCCGACACCTGCCGCCTGCGCGACGCCGGAACCGGAGAGAGCCTGGACAAAGACGTCTTCCGCGAGGGAAAAGGCGAGCTCCTGCGCGGCTACCGTATCATCCACGAGCGGCTGCGCGCGGCAACCGCCGGCCCGAGTACGTGAGAGTAAATAGGAGTATGTAGGGATTCCCTACTGGGAACGCGCCGCCCAACCAGGGATGGCGCAAGCGATGGAGTACAAGACACGCCGTCAGGAGCAAGCAATGGAGTGCGAGATGTTCACGGCAGAGCTCATTGTGACTCCCCGCCCCGGAGTCCGCGACCCCCAGGCTGAAGCGGTGACCGAGGCGCTGCAGGGTCTTTATCCGCACGGCGCGGCCACGGTCGGCTGCGTCGGCCGCTACCTGCGCCTGCAGCTCGCGGCGACAGACGCGGTGGCGGCGCGGGCCCAGGTCGAGCAGATGTGCCGGGAGCTGCTGGTCAATCCCAACCTGGAGTCGTTCGAGCTGCGCGTCCTGGCCAGCGACCAGGACCAAAGGGGTGACGCATGAGCGGCGAGCCGGTCGCGCGGCGCGCCGCGGTGATCGTCTTCCCCGGTAGCAACGGCGACCGGGATCTGGCCGAGGCGCTGAGCGCGGCCTCTTTTGCGGTGCAGCTGTGCCGCTCGGATGAGCCGCTGCCCGCGGAGGCGGCGCTCATCGGCCTGCCGGGCGGCTTCTCCTATGGCGACTACTGGCGGGCCGGCATGCTCGCCAGCCGCGCCCGCGCGGTGCGCGAGCTGCCGCAGCACGTGGCGCGCGGCGGCCTGGTCATCGGCGTGTGCAACGGCTTCCAGATCCTGGTCGAGGCGGGGCTGCTGCCGGGGGCGCTGGGCTACAACGCTCCGCCCGGCTTCCGCCACCGCTGGGTCGAGGTAGAGGTCGGCGCCAGCGCGGTGGGCGGCCCGTGGTTCAACCGACTGCGCGCCGGCGCCCGACTGAGGCTGCCGATGGCCCACGCGGAAGGTCGCTACCAGCCGCCGGCCGACGCGGCAGAGCCGGGCGCGCAGATACCGCTGCGCTACTGCGAAAACCCCAACGGCTCCTACGCCGACGCCGCCGCGCTCCTTGACCGCAGCGGTCGCGTCTTGGGAATCATGCCGCATCCCGAGCGGGCCGCCGATCCGCGCCTGGGCAGCAGCGATGGGATGGCGCTGTTCGCGTCCGCGGCGTGTTACCTGCACGCGACGTTTGGGGGCTCGCCATGACCGCGCCCGCGGTGACCGGCCGCCTTACGACCTCGCTCGCCGAGGCGCTCGCGCTCGGGCTGAGTGAGCCGGAGTTTGCCGCGGCGTGCGCGGCGCTCGACCGCCCGCCGCGCCCGGCCGAGCTGGCGGTGCTGGCCGGCATGTGGAGCGAGCACTGCTCCTACAAGTC
>DAOMZC010000597.1:0-4641 GCA_035437965.1 Pseudomonadota bacterium | reverse complement strand
GCCAGGTCCGGCGGAGCTCCTCGGCGCGCGCTACCCAGGTCAGGACCTCGCCTTCGACCGGCAGCACCAGCGCCACCAGATCGCGCAGCAGCCGGGCCACCGCCGGGGCCCGCCCGCCCGTCGAGAACGCCACCTTGACCGGCCCCCGCTCGAGCACCGCCGCGCTGTAGGCGCTGGCGCTCTGCGGGTCATCTACCGCGTTGACGAACAGCCGCGCCGCCGCGCCGTGCCGCGCCACCTCGGCGTTGACCGCCGGCTCGCCGGTGGCGGCGATGACCAGGCAGACCCCGTCGACGTCCGCGGGCAGAAACCGCCGCGCCACCCAGCGCAGCTGCCCGGCCGCCGCCGCCGCCGCCACCGCGTCGCCGACCCACGGCGCAACCACCGTCACCTGCGCCCCCGCGGCGACTAGCCCCAGGGCCTTCTGCCCGCCCATCGCCCCGCCGCCCACGACGAGCACGGGCCGGCCCTGCAGATCAAGAAACAGCGGATAAAGTCGGTTGTCCATGTGAGTGAACTTAAGTCCAATATAACGGATTAAGTTCTCACGGGCAAGCTTCTTGTGCGCGCCAGCGCGACGGCGAAAAAAAGCCGCGGGATGCCGGCAGCTTGCCGCCGTCGCCCGGCCTACTCGCTGTGCCTACTCGCTATGCCTACTCGCTATGCCTACTCGCTATGCCGACTCGCTATGCCGACTCGCTATGGTAGATCTGCTCCAGCTCCCTTATGATCCCGCGGCCGAGCGCGCCGAGCACCAGCCCGGGGGTGAGCCAGCCCGCCGGGCTGATCTCGCGGGCGACGAACCGCACCGACTGGCGGCGGTAGGCCGGGTCCTGCATCAGCCAGCGCATCGCGGTGCGCAGCACCACCTTGGGGATGTCCTGATAAAGACCGGACTTTACCGCCCTGGTCGTCTGCTTGAACATCTCCAGGGTCTCCTGCAGGATCGCCTCCTCATAGGAAGAGAGGACCTGCTCCCAGGACAGCACCTTCTGGTGGTAGGTGAGGAGCAGTCCGGCCAGCCGCTTGGACCCGACCAGGGCGTCGTAGATCCCCTGCGTATCGATCGGATCTTTATGGTGAAGCGCGTCGCCCACCAGCACCCACCCGGGGCCGCCGTGCTCGCGGTAGCGGTTGCCGATCTTGCGCACCCCGACGAGCGAGCGGAGCTGGCGCGCTCCGGCGAGCCGGTCACGAGCTCCGGCAAAGGAGTTGAGGATATTCAGGTAGTAGCCCTGCGCGTCCCCTTCGGTGCCGGACCGGTCCGCGCGGACATGGGTGGCGACGTTGACCCGCCCGCCGGCCGAGGGAAAAAACAGTACGTTCTGCCCGCGGCCGCCGGTGATCGCGTGCACCGCCGGCTCGCCGCTGCGGGTGGCCGGGGTGAGGTTCTCCCACTCGGCGAAGTGCACGGTGCTGGTGTACTGCGAGCAGTCCTGCACGATCTTGGCGCCGATCTTGCGCGCGATCAGGCTGTGCCGCCCGTCGGCGCCGACCACGCAGTGCCGGGCGTAAAGCTTCTGGTGCACGCCGTCCGCGCCGACGCCCTCGATGCCGGTGGCCCGTCCCTCCAGGTCGCACAGGACATCAATCACGCGGAATCCCTGGCGGGCCTCTATCTTGGGAAATCGCCCGAGGTAGTTCCACAGCGCGGCATCGAACGCCGCCCGGTCGAGGCCATACAGGTAGTCGCGGCCGCGGGCGGCGGGGATCTCTCCCTCGCTGCGCTCGTCGTCTCCTACCTGGGCCACACTCCTATGGATCTTGGTGACGCCGGCGAAGAGGGACTCCTTGAACCCGATCTCTTCGAACAGCGCGATCGTCCCCTGGTGAATCACCGGACAGGAAGGGACCTCGGGCAGCGATGGGAACGTGGCCTTGTCCACGATCAAGACCGAGAGTCCCCACGAGCCGAGCCGCGCCGCCAAAGAGGCCCCCGCCGGGCGGCCGCCGACAATCACTACATCGTACATGGTCACTGATTCCCCCACTTCCTATCGCCCAGTGACTTTGCTTCCCCGCGCGCGGCTCTCCCCTGCCCAAGCAAGGCGCAGAGTCGCTTCAGAGCGCGCGCGAGCCTCTCAGTATACGCCATCGCGCGACGGCTTGGCGCCGCGGCTCGTGCAAGGTTTTTTCCCGGTCTTGGGAAGGAGGAGGAGGACGCTCAGCTGCCTTCGAGGATGGCGGACAGCGGCGTACTGGTGAGGGCGCAGGAGTAGGTCTGGCCGCCGAGCGTCAGGTACAGCTGGCCATCGGTGCGCATGCACTCAAGCTGCGCGGTGCGGCGCCCGCTGCTCTCGATCGCGGCCTCCAGCTCGTCGAGGAAGCGCGGCTCCAGGCGCCACAGCTCGATCTGATCGACGCGGTGGATCGGCCGGCTGCGCGCCTCGCGCCGCAGCGCCAGCAGATCGGCGCCGGTGAACAGCGCCACCCGCGGCGCCGCCTTGGTCGCCTTGTGCAGCCGCTCGGCCGAGGGCGCGCCGACATCGATCCAGAACTGCAGCCGCCCGGTCGCATCGGACACCGCCACCGGCGGCTCATCGGTGCTCGACAGGCCGCCCTTGCTGAAGCCGATACCGTCTTCATAACAGAGGCAGTAGGCAAGCGTCCGCGTGAGCAGGTAGCGCAGGCTCTCGGAGGGATGGCGGGCCAGACGCAGGTCGAGCGACTCGTAGACCCCGCGGTCCACATCCGAGAGCGCGACCTGCCAGTGATACAGGGTTGCGGTGAGGGCCAAGTTCCCTTACGGCCAGATGCCGCGATCGGCGTAGGCCTTCTGGATGCGCTCGAGGCCGATGGCGTAGGCGGCGGTGCGGAAGTCGAGCTTGCGCTCGTAGGCGAAGTCGCGCACGTGGGCGTAGGTGCGCTTCATCGCGCGCTCCAGGCGGCCCAGGACCTCTTCCTCTTCCCAGCGCTCGGAGCGCTTGTTCTGCAGCCACTCGTAGTACGACACGGTGACGCCGCCCGAGTTCACCAGGATGTCGGGCAGCACGCTGATGCCGCGCTCGTTGAGGATGGCGTCCGCCTCCGGGTAGGTCGGCCCGTTGGCGCCCTCGGCGATGACCTTGGCCTTGATCGCCCGGGCTTCCTTCTCGCCGATCTCGAGCTCGAGGGCGGCGGGGACCAGGATGTCGCACTCCAGGGCGAAGAACTCGTCGCGGCTGATCGGCTTGGCGTGCCGGGAGTCGACGACCGAGCCGGTGCGCTTGACGTGCTCGGCGAGCTTGTGGGAGTTCAGGCCCTCGGGGTTGTGGATGTAGCCCTTGTAGTCACCGGTGGCGACCAGCGACACGCCGAGCTTGGACAGGATCTTGGCGGTGAAGCTGCCGACGTTGCCGAAGCCCTGGATGGCGACCGTCTTGCCGGTGAGGTCGAAGCGGTGATCGCGCGCCCACTCGACGATGCAGTGCACGGTGCCCTGCCCGGTCGCCGCCTCGCGCCCGAGCGACCCGCCGCTGTTGATGCTCTTGCCGGTGACTACGCGGCGCATCGCGTTCTTGTCGAGCGCGCCGACGATGTTCATGTACGTGTCCATGAACCACGCCATGATCTGGCCGTTGGTGCCGACATCGGGCGCCGGGATGTCGTACTCGGGACCGACCGAGCTCGCCAGCGCGTGGGTGAAGCGGCGGGTGACGCGCTCGATCTCGCTCCTACTGTGCTGAGTAGGATCGAACTTGACGCCGCCTTTGCCGCCGCCAAAGGGAATGTCGTGCAGCGCCGACTTCCAGGTCATCGCCGACGCCAGGCCCTTGCACTCGTCGAGCGTCACGTCCTGGTGGAAGCGGATTCCGCCCTTGTACGGACCCAGGATGTTGTTGTGCTGGACGCGGTAGCCCTTGAACATCTTGTACGTCCCGTTGTCCATCTTGACCGGGAAGTTGACGATGATTTCGTTCTTGGGCTGACCGAGGATGAGCGCGATTTCCTCGGGAAGGTGGATGAGTCGCGCGGCGCGCTCGACGTGGCTGCTGACGATCTCGTTCAGGTTGCCCTTGGCGTGGGAGCTGTCTTGCGCAGAATCGCTGGCCGCCGCGGGGCTCGACGCGGGGTCCTTTTCGGTTGCCGGTGCTTTTTCTTTTGACATGTCGGTTAGTTCCTCGGTTAGTTCCTCGGTAACAAACGTATGCAGCAAGTTACGAGGTCCAATTTTGGTGCGCAACTCTAGCAGAGAAGATCCCCGGGTGAAAAGGGGCAACCGCGGGGAACGTCCGGACGCTGGGGGAGAGCCGGGAATCGACGCAGCGCGGCATTCCCAATCGCGACCGCGCGCGCCACAGAGCTTCTCGGGTTTGCCGAGCACTGCGCCGGGATCGCAGACCCTTATAGAGCACGTCATGAACCACGGCGACCCTGGGGGGCCGCAGCGCGCATCCTGGTCGCGAACCGCGCCGGGCCTGGCGGCAGACCGGGCGGACCGGACTCATGACCACGACCGCGAGCGCGAACCGGACGGCCTGCCGACGGCGCCC
The DNA here is from genome assembly GCA_035437965.1 of Pseudomonadota bacterium. Taxonomy (GTDB): domain Bacteria; phylum Myxococcota_A; class Polyangia; order Palsa-1104; family JAEUJZ01; genus CALFML01. Next base: position 169 of record DAOMZC010000597.1, on the reverse strand, counting down.
TGGGCCCAGCTGCCGCTCGCCGAGCAGCTGCCCGAGGCGCGCGCCGGGCGCAGCGCCATCGCCATCCTTGACGCAGTGCAGCAAACGGCCGCCGCGCACGGCTACTTCGCCGCCGGCGAGGAGGCGGCGCGGCGGCTGCGGGCGGCGCGCGAGCTGCGCTCGACCGAGC
>DAOMZC010000596.1:0-4648 GCA_035437965.1 Pseudomonadota bacterium | reverse complement strand
TTATGCGCGGCGGACTAGGTCGGCCCGCGCCAGCACGCCGTGCCCTCGCACGCTGCGTCGCGCTGTGCGACTGGCGACGGCGGGAACCCCTGGACTGCGCTTCCCTTGTCCGGGTCCGCAGCGATCCGAGCGTCCGCCAGACTCCGCGCCATAGGTGCGGCGCGGCGCGCTCGCCAGTAGTTGTTATTCAGATTGTAAGTGAGCCGCGGCAGGCAGGGGCAGCGAGCGCCCTGCCTTGCCGCCCCCGCTCTTTACGGGAACCGCTTATCTGGGAGTACGCAAGCAGATGTCCGTCGCACTATCGAGCCGCCGCAACCAGGAACTCGCTCCGGCTGTGCCGTTCAAGAACCGCAGCATGAGCACACCCAAGATCATCGGCGGTCGCTCCGCCGCGTCCGGGGTCGTCCATGGAGCCTCCACGGCCTCTACCTACGGCGACCAGCTGCGCGGCATGCTCGCCGACTGGCTGGAGGGCTGGCGCGAGATTCCGCGTCAGAAGGGTCTGTTGCCGGATGTGATTGCCGGCCTGACCGTGGCCGCGGTGGCGCTGCCGCTCAACCTGGCGCTCGCGGTGGCCAGCGGACTGCCGCCCGCCGCGGGTCTGTTCGCCGGCGCGGTCGGCGGCATCCTGGCCGGGATTTTCGGCGGCGCGCCGCTGCAGGTCACCGGGCCGGCGGCGGCGCTGTCGGCGATGGTGTTCGCGCTGGCCAAGGAGTTTGGTCCGGTCGGCGTGGCGGCGGCGGCGCTGATGATCGGAATCATCCAGATCATCCTCGCCCTGTGCATGTCGGGGAAGCTCATCCACTACGTCCCCGAGGTCGTCCTCGCCGGCTTCACCACCGGCGTCGGTCTGAAGCTCCTGGACAACCAGATTCCCGAGCTCCTCGGCTTCGACTACAAGATCATCGAGCTGGCGCAGATGATGCACCGCCCGGCGTGGCTGCATAAGGTCTCTTGGATCTCGGTGGTGTGCGGCCTGGGCGTGGCGTTCTTCGTCTCGGCGATGAGCCGCCACCGGCGCTTCCCGGCCGCCATCATGGCGCTCAGCGCGGTGACCTTCGTCTCGGTCTACCTGAACTGGAACCTCGAGCGCGTCGGCGACCTGCCGGCCAGCCTGCCGCACCCCACCCTGCCGGTCATCTTCGACGAGCGGCTGCTCGACCTTTTGATCGCCACCCTGCCGCTGGCCCTGCTCGCCTCGGTCGAGTCGCTGCTGTCGGCAAGCGCGCTCGACCGCCTGTCCGGGCGCGCCAGCACCAAGCCGCACAACTCCAACCTCGAGCTCTTTGGTCAGGGCATTGCCAACTTCGGCGTGGGCCTGATGTCCGGAATGCCGGTGACCGGCGTGGTGGTGCGCAGCAGCGTCAACGTCCAGAGCGGCGGGCGGACCCGCCTGGCGGCGATCCTGCACGGCGTGGTGCTGACCCTGTCGGCGCTGTACCTGGGGCGCTATATCTCCAAGATTCCGCTCGCCGCGCTGGCCGGCCTTTTGTGCGTGATCGCGGTGCGGCTCATCGAGGTGAGCACGCTGATGGCGCTGCTGCAGGAAGGCAAGGGCAAGGCGCTGGCGTTCATGGTGACGACGGCCGGCACCGTGTCCGGCCACCTGATGACGGGCCTCCTCGGCGGCCTCGCCGTCTACTACGTCGCGCGCTACGTCACCGGCAGCCGCGAGCGGGACGGCGAGGCCGAGGCCGAGGCGCGCCCGGCCGGCATCCGCGCCGTCCTCACTCCGGACTCGGCGGCGGCGCGCCGGCACTTCCACTACGAGCCGAGCCCCGAGCACCTCAACTGGCTGCAGAACCTGCGCGAGCGGTCGCTGATGGCGCGCTCGGCGTTCGTGCACGAGCAGGCCAACGTGGTCGGCAAGGTGCTGCTCGGCGATCACGTGCACATCGCCGCCGGCAGCTCGGTGCGCGCCGATGAGGGCTCGCCGTTTTTCATCGGCAGCAACACCAACGTCCAGGACGGCGTGGTCATCCACGCCCTCAAGAACAAGCGAGTGGTCGTCGCCGGCCAGGAGTGGGCGGTGTACGTCGGCAAGAACGTCTCGATCGCCCACAATGCCCTGGTCCACGGACCGTGCTACATCGGCGACCACACGTTCGTCGGCTTCAAGGCGGTGGTGCACGACTCGGTGATCGGCGCCCACTGCTACATCGGCATCGGCGCCATCGTCGTCGGCGTCGAGATCCCCGACAACAAGTACGTCGCCCACGGCCTGCTCGTCGACTCCGCCGACGCGGTCGCTCGGCTGCCCGACGCGAGCGCCGCCCACCACGAGTTCAACGAGGACGTGGTCGACGTGAACCGCGGCCTGGCCGCCGCCTACCGGCGGATCTCCGAGGATAGCGATGGGTCGCCGCGCCCCGCCGCCCTGGACAAGCCGGGTCACGGCGCCGCCGGGTGGTCGCAGCGCCCCGTCCGGCGCGCCAACCCCTATCGCTTTTAACCTGAAAAGGAGTCTCACTTGATCATCATCGGAGTCATCTTGGGAATCGCGGCCTATCTGGCCCTGCTCCTTGGCCGCTGCTTCTTCAGGGTCGAGGAGGGGCACCGCGCGCTGCTCAGCAGCTTCGGCGCGCTCTTGAAGGCGCCCTCGGGGGAGCCCTACACCTACGGTCCGGGCCTGCACCGCAAGGCGCCCTGGCAGATCGTGCACGCGGTGTCGGTGATGGAGCAGAACCTGGACCTCAGCACCCAGGAGGGCGGCCGCACCGCCATGGCCGAAGACGGCACGGTGCTGCGCTTCGACTCGGTGCTGCGCTACACGCCGCAGGCGAGCCAGCTTGCCCACTACGTGTTCGGCATGCGCGCCCCGCACGAGCACATCGCGGGCCTGTTCGCGAGCCTGCTGCGCAACGAGATCGCCAACATCCGCACCACGATCTCCGAGCCCGAGCGCTCACCGCTGGCGCTCGACCGCCCCGCCGAGGCCGGCTCCTACGAGCTTTTGCGCGGGGCGCGTCACCAGCTCAACGGCCGCATCGGGGAGTTCTGCCGCGAGCACCTGGGCGACCGCTACGGCATCGAGTTCCGCGCCGTGGACCTCACCGACATGCTGCCGCCCGACGAGCTGGCCGACGCGCTCAACGCCATGATGCGCGCCCGCACCGAGGCCCAGGCCAGCTACGCCCGCGCCCAGGCGGCGTGCAGCCAGCAGGTCCTGGCCGCCGAGCGCGGCGTCGAGATCGCCCGCTCCAGCGCCTGCGCCATCGAGTCCGAGATCGAGCAGCTCGGCAGCTACCTGAGCGAGATGCACAAGAACCACACCCTCGACCTGTACGTCCGGCGCCGCCGCGCCGAGGTCTTCGCCGAGTCGCGTACGGTCTTTGTCCGGAGGACGCCATGAACGCCTATCTTCTGCTTGGGGTGAGCGCCGTGCTCGCCTTCCTGCTGATTCCCGCGCTCGCGCGGCTGGTCCGTATGTTCGCCATCGCGGTCGAGCACGAAGAGGCGGTGCTGATCACCCGCTTCGGCAAGCTCGCCGCGATCCTCACCGAGCCGGGCTGGCACTGGCTGCCCGACCGCATCCTGCCCTGGGTGGGGGTCCGCCGCGCGTCGCTGCAGCGCGACTTCCGCCACTTCCGCGATGTCCACATAAACAGCGTCAGCGGCACCACGATGCTCGTCGACCTGTGGCTGGAGCTGCGCATCACCGACGCCAAGCGGGCGCTCTACGATGTCGCCGACTGGGACCGCTCGCTGCAGAACCTGGTGCAGCACGCCGCGATCTCGATCCTCGGCAGCCGCGAGTTCCAGCAGATCCTCACCGACCGCGTCGAGATCGGCGAGCTGCTCAAGCGCGACATCGGCGCCGAGACGGCGCGCTGGGGCGTGTCGATCGAGCAGGTGTTCGTGCGCAACGTGAGCCTCTTGCCCGAGGTGTCGCGCCAGGTGTTCGAGACGATCGCCGCGCGGCTGGAGCGCGCCAAGGCCGACATCGAGGAAGAAGGGCGGCTGCACGTCTCCCTGCTCGAGGCCAAGATGAGCCTGCAGGTCGCGCCGCTCATCGCCGACGCCAAGGGGCAGTACCCGGCGGCGCTCGATCGCGCCTTCGCGCACCTGGGGCGCGAGCCGGCGGTGCTCACCGCGTACAACGAGCTTTATGAGCTGTCGCTGGTCCGCCCGCACCGCACCATCACGTTCTCCGGCTTTGCCGAGAAGGACCTTAGTCCCGTCGATGCGATGATGGCGGCGCCGCCGCTGACCGACAGCCACGGGCCTGCCTACGGCGTCCCGCCGCTCAGCAGCCAGGAGGACCGCGTCTTCCGCAGCGCCCCCCTGTCGCCGCGGCTGTCGCACCAGGTGCCGGGCGCGGACAAGCCCAGCTAGCCGACCCCACCCTCCGCTGTATCTCAGCGCGCAGCGAAGAGGGGTCCCGCGGGCCGGCCACGTCCCCGCCCGCCAGGCCTCCTCGGCGCGGCCGGTCCGTCGGGGCCCCCCTTCGCTGCGCGCCTCGTTTTATCTCTCTACAAGGCCGTACTCAAGACCACCCGTATTACCGCCGGGCGCCGCGTAGAAGCATGCCAGCGGAAGGTGCGCCAGCCGCTTCGCGGTGACCAGCCGGAGGTCGCGGTCACGCGGTCCCACGACGAGCGCCCGCCACGGCTCGCGCCGGGCGGTCGCGGCGACCCTACTGCGGCTC
>DAOMZC010000595.1:0-4652 GCA_035437965.1 Pseudomonadota bacterium | reverse complement strand
AGGTCCCGCTCGGGGTTCCCATCCAGCAGGTGGCGGCGAAGTTTGGCAAGTCGGGAAAGACGGTCAAGCAGCTAAAGGATGACCTGGGGGTGTATGAGGGCAAGGTGAACGGCCTCCTCATCAAGGCCGACGCGCTGGCCAAGACCCTGCCCGAGCTGCTCGACGGCTCGGTCAAGGCCACGAGCGGTCTGGAAGCGGCGCTCCTCATTCAGCTTGCCGAAGAAGACAAGGAATTCAAAAAGGCGCTGGAGAAGCTGCGCGCCAAGGCCGCCGAGGCGCAGGAGAAGCTGCAGAAGCTCATCGAGCAGATTCAGGGCAAGTACAAGAGCTTCCAGGAGCACAAAAAGATAAAGCTCGCCGCCTACAAGCAGACCATCGACGTCCTCGATGGGAAGGTCCCGACGTGGTCCAAGGTAGTCACCGAGGTGTTCATGCCGGCGCTCGATGTGGTGTACGGAATCGATCCGTCGAACATCTCCAGCACCGTGCTGTCGGCGGGGTCGGCGGCGCTCGATATGATCAGTAATGGCCTGGTCCTGCTCAAAAAGATCGATGAGGACGGCGGCAAGGCGAAGGCGGACTGGATGAAGTACGCCAATGACACCGCGACCGGTATAAAGGGGCTCATCGAAGCGGCCAAGGGATAGGATAGCCCGACCCCTCTTTTCTGCCGGCGCGCCGGGCGCCGCGCTGGGATGTTGTTAGTACTCACCTTTTTCTACCGACCCGCCATCGCCGGGCAAAGTGCGCTAGCATGGAGGGGCTCATGTCAGTCGAGCGCCATGGAGAACGAGCCGGGCAACCTCTCGGCCTGGAACGGACCGTCACGACCGGGCTCGACTCCGCCGGCGCCGCGCCTGCGGACCTGGAGCTGACCGAGTCGACCTCGGTCCTTTACGGCGGCCGCTACGAGCTCCTGAGCCTGGTGGGGGCCGGCTCGTACGGCTCGGTCTACCGGGCGGACGACAGCGAGCTCGAAGAGATCGTCGCGGTCAAGGTGCTGCGCCACGAGCGCCTGAGCCAGCCGGGGGCGCTGGCCCGCTTCCGCAAGGAGGTGCGCCTGGCGCGCCGCGTCGCCCACCCCAACGTCGCGCGCACCTTCGACATCGGCCGCCACCTGGGCGATCCGTTCCTGACCATGGAGTACATCGACGGCCAGCCGCTGACCCGGCTGTGTCCGATCGGGACCCGGGTCACCGACCTCATGCCGATCCGGCTCGTCCTGCTCATCGCAAGCCAGATCTGCGCCGGGCTCACGGCGCTGCACGCGGCGGGAATCATTCACAAGGATCTGAAGCCGGACAATGTCCTTATCGCCAAGGACGGGCGGGTGACGATCACCGACTTCGGGATCGCCAGCGCGCTCAGCGAGGCCGAGTGCGAGCACACGGTAGCGGCGCCGATCTCCGGCACCCCGGCGTACATGGCGCCCGAGCAGGTGCGCGGCTACGGGCGGATCGATACGCGCGCCGACCTGTATGCGCTTGGGGTCATCCTGTTCCAGCTGCTCACCGGGCAGCTGCCGTTTGGCGGCAAGACCGGCGTGGCGACTTCGCTGGCCCGCCTTTACGAGGCCCCCGCCGACCCCCACGCGGTGCGACCGCAGCTGCCGCCGCGCCTGGTCACCCTGATCGGGCGCTGCCTGGCGCGCGAGCCCGAGCAGCGCTTCCAGAGCGCCGAGGAGCTCGCCCTGGCCCTGGCCGCCGAGCTGCCGCCGGGCCCGGGGATCGTCGAGCTGCTCAAGCGGCGCGACACCTCGCGCAGCGGGCTGGCGATCAGCGCCACCGTCCGTTTCGCCGATCCCGGCGAGGGGGCCCAGCACGCCAAGGCGGCGACCCTGGGGCCAGCGGCGGGGCGCGGGGCGGCGACGCCGGTGGCGACCGCAGAGTCGCGCAAGCTGCCGGTGGCGGTGCTCCTTTTCAGCTGCGCCGGCGAGGCCGTCGAGGACTACCTGGTGATCGGGCTCACCACCGAGCTCATTGACCGCCTGAGCGAGTCCGAGGCGCTGCGCGTGACCAGCTCCGCGGTGGTGCGCGACATCCCGGCGGGGGCGCGCGAGCCGGGCATCATCGGCCGCCAGCTGATGGTCAAGGTGGTGCTTGACGGCTCGCTGCGCCTGACCGCCAACGGCATGCAGGCGGTGGTGCGGCTCATCGACGTGGACAGCCGGCTGCAGTTCGCGGTCCGCCGCTTCGAGCGTCCGGATCGCAACATCCTGGCGCTGTCGACCGAGATCGCGCAGGTCCTGGGCACCCTGCTCACCGTCCGGGTCGAGAAGAGTCACGGCGAGCTCCTTAACGATCCGGTGGCGGTGGATCTGTACCTGCGGGCGCGCCACCAATATAACCGGATGAACCCGGAGGGCTCGCGGCTGTGCGTGCGTCTGTTCGAAGAGGCGCTCGCCCGCATGCCCAACGAGCCGACCCTGCTTACCGGATATGCGACGGCGCTGGCGCGGCTGTGGTTCTACTCGGGCGACAACTGCGCGCAGCGGGCGATCGCCGCCACCGAGCAGGCGATCAAGGCGGCGCCGGACAGCGGTGAGCCGTACCTGGCGCTCGCCAACATCCGCCTCAACGAGTTCAAGCCCGTCGAGGCCGCCGCCGCGGTGTCGCGCGCCCTGGCCAGCGCGCCGCACCTGGCAGAGTCGCACGAGCTGATTGGCCTTATGCTCAGCGAGACTGGCCCGCTCGACGCGGCGCTGAACCAGCTGAGCCACTCCCTGGTCCTTGACAAGAGCGTCCCGCGGGTGCGCATCGCGCTGTCGCGCGCCCACATGCTCAGCGGCAACTCCGAGGCCGCGTTCCAGCTGCTGCGCTTCGAGGGCTGCGACCCCGGATTCGTCCGCATCCTGGCCAGCGCGCAGGCGCGCCTCACCTGCTGGCTGCGCGACAAAGAGCGCGCCCGCCAGCTGCTGCAGGACCCGCTCATGCGGCAGCCCGAGTGCCTCTATCCGCGCCGCCGGCTCGAGCTCCTGCTCGAACAGAGCGAGCTCTCGATCGAGGAGTCCTTCCCCTCTCACTACCAGAATCCCAAGGCCAGCCCGCGCGCGCAGTCGATTGGACTGCAGGCCCTTATCGAGTACCACTGCCTGCGCCGTGATTACCAAAAGGCGCTGCCGGTCCTGCGCCGCGCGGTCGAGCTGGGAATCATCGACATCCTGTGGATGGATATCTGTCCGCTGATCACTCCCTTATCCGAGCTGCCCGGCTACGCCGAGCTGCGCGCCACCGTCGCCGAGCGGGCGCTGATCGTCCAGCGCGCCCTCGGCCTTGACAGCGACCCGGCGCAGCCGCCGCTCAAGTAGCGGCGCCGGCCAGCGGGAGCCTAGGAGCTCGCCTTCTTCCCCAGGTGCGCATCGACAGCGGCCAGGAGCTCGCGGTTGCCGTCCTGGTGGTAGCCGGCCAGCTTGCTCGCGTACCGATCGACGTTGGCCAGGAACCCGCCGAGGTCGGCCAGGGCCTCCACGCTCTCGGCGCTCTTGCCGTAGCCCTCGTGCTCCAGGTAGCGCGCGTTCAAGAGCTGCTCGAACTGCCGCTCCAGCGGGATCGCCAGCATCGGCTTGTGCAGGTAGACCGCCTCGCCCATGAGGGTGAAGCCGGCCGCCGCGATCACCGCGCGCGCTGAGGCCAGATCGTCCACGAACGTCTTTTCATTGAAAGGCCGGTAGCGCAGGTTGCCTTCGACCTGCTCGGTCTTGATGTCGCGCCGCATCCCGTACACCCGGCACTCAAGCCCGGTGCGCTTTAGCGCCTCGCACAGCGGCCCGAAGCCCTCCTTGGTCTGGTAGACCAAAAGATGCGCGCCGGGGGTCGGCTTCGCCTCCAGGATTTCCTTGCGCAGGATCGGCGGATACAGCGAGGTGCGCTCCTTGCGTACCGGCGGCCGGAAGAACGTAGTGATCAGATAGTGGTCGCAGAACGGCAGCTTGCTCTTCACGAACGCCCGCGTGATCTCGAAGTCGACGCGCGCGTCGGCGAGGATCTCGGGCCCGTGCATGCAGCGGTTGATGATCTGCATGTTGTCGATGCTCAGGATCGGCAGGCCCTGCGCCTTGGCGTAAAGATAGGTCCAGGACTCGAAGTCGCTCACCACCGCCTCGGGCTCGAAGGCGTCGATGAGCTTGAAGTAGGCGGCGATGTTCTGCGGCACCCCGGTCAGCCCGGCGAGCACATTGGACCACAAGGTCTTGCCGCGGCGGATGCGGTTCTCCTCGCTGATCATGTGGAAGCCGTGGATCTTGTTGACGCCCTGGAAGTGCTTGGCCAAAAAGTCGTTGGCGCGGCCGGAGGCCATGATCACGATCTCGTGACCCTGCGCCGTCAGGTGCTCCAGCACCACCCGCGAGCGCATCGCATGACCCATTCCTTCGCCGACTACGCCGTAGAGTATCTTCATGCGGCCTAGCGTACCATGAGCCGGGTCATGACCAAGCCCCTGCTGGAATCCGGGCCGGAGTTCGCACCTCCAGAGGCCCCTTGTCCTTTTGCCGCCGCGCCGCGCCGGCGGGTCTGGAGCGAGTACACCCCGTACGAGGCGCTGCAGGAGCCGGCGCTCCTCGGCGAGCTCGGGCGCCGCGCCATCCAGCTTGCCATCGCCGTGACTCCGGAGCTCGCGTCGCAGCTGCCGGCGGTGCTGCGCGCCTGCCGGGC
>DAOMZC010000594.1:0-4656 GCA_035437965.1 Pseudomonadota bacterium | reverse complement strand
CGGGCGATGATGCCGGCGGCGCCGGCGGCGATCCACGGGCGCGAGCGGTCGAAGGTCTTCATCGCGATCTTGAAGCCCTCGCCCTCGCTGCCGATGAGCGCCTCGCGCGGCAGCCGCACCTCGTCGAAGATGACGTCGGTGGTGTTGCTGGCGCGCTGGCCCATCTTGTTTTCTTTCTTGCCGACCTTGACCCCGGGCAGGTCGCGGTCGACGACGAAGCAGGCGATCTTGCGGTTGCGCGCCTTGAGGTTCAGCTCGGGCTTGGGATCGCTGGTCGCCAGCACGGTATAGAAGCTGGCGTAGCCGCCGTTGGTGATCCAGCGCTTCTGGCCCGTCAGCACGTAGCCGTCGCCGTCCTTGACGTAATGGGTGCGCAGGCCGGCGACGTCCGAGCCGGCGTCCGGCTCCGAGCAGCAGTACGAGGCGAAGATCGGCTCGCGGCTGAGCCAGCCGAGGTACTTGGCCTTCTGCTCCTCGCTGCCGGCGATGATGAGCGGCAGCGCGGCCAGGGAGTTGGCGGCCATCGAGGTGTTGACCCCGGCGCACGCCCAGGCGATCTCCTCCATGATGAGGCAAGTGGTCAGGCACGACAGCCCGAGCCCGCCGTGCGCCTCGGGGACCTCGGTGTTCATGAGGCTCAGCTCCCAGGCCTTCTCAAGGAGCTCCTTGGGAAACTCGCCCTCTTCGTCAAGCTGCCCGGCGACCGGGGCGATCTTGCTGCGGGCAAAGTCGCGCGCCGTCTTGCGCAGGGCCTGCTGCTCCTCGGAAAATGTCATATCGAAAGTGGGCGTAGGCGCGTTCTCCATAAAAAGTTCTCCTCGGCTCACAAGTGGGTAAAAAATCTTAATGGACCCGGGCCGAATCTAAAACCCCGGTCTCGCAAGGCTGGGGCGCAGTTTACTAGAACGGTCCTCGGGCCGCTTCCGCATTGACCCTGCACGGGAAACCGTCGTACCATTCGAGAGATTTTCTTCTCGTGTCTGTCCCCTACGGTAAATACCTGCTAGAGCGTAAAATCGCCGAAGGCGGGATGGCCGAGATCTTTCTCGCCCGCCCCGGCCCCGGCGCGAGCGCCAGCGCGACCGCCAGCGCGACCGCCAGCCTGAGCGGGACCGGCGCCAGCACCGCCGACAAGCGCGGGGCGGTGGTCGTCAAGCGGCTGTTCAGCCACCACAGCGCCGAGAAAGAGTTCGTGCGCATGTTCTTCAACGAGGCGCGGCTGGCGGCTCGGCTGAAGCACAAGAACATCGTCGACATCTTCGACCAGGGCGAGATCGACGGCACCTACTACCTGGCGATGGAGTACATCGCCGGCGAGGACCTGCGCAGCATCGCCCAGCAGGCCGATGTTGTCGGCAAGCGGCCGCCGCTGGCGGTGGTGTGCCGGATCATCATCGACATGCTCGCCGGGCTGCACTACGCCCACACCCTGGTCGACGACGAGGGCCGGCCGCTCGGCCTGGTCCACCGCGACATCTCGCCGCAGAACGTGCTGGTCACCTACGACGGCGTGGTCAAGGTCATCGACTTCGGCATCGCCAAGGCGACCCAGGCCCATAATAACGAGCAGACGCAGGCTGGCCTCATCAAGGGCAAGTACGCGTACATGTCGCCCGAGCAGACGCGCAGCGGGGCGCTCGACGCGCGGTCGGACGTGTTCTCGGCGGGCATCCTGCTGTGGGAGCTGGTGGCGTGGCGGCGGCTGTTCAAGCGCGCCAGCGACCTGGCGACCCTGGTCGCGGTCACCGAGGAGCCGGCGCCGTCGATGACCCTGTACACCCCCGAGGTGCCCAGGGAGCTCGACGAGGTCGTGCTCAAGGCCCTGGCCATGGACCCCGCCGACCGCTGGGCCTCGGCGCGCGAGTTTCACGACGCCTTGCTCGCCTGCATCGAGCAGCTCGGCTGGGACGGCAGCAGCGAGGAGCTCGGGCGCTACATGCGCGAGCTGTTCCAGCAGAAGCTGCAGGCGGAGCGCAAGCAGGAGGCGCGCGCCGCCCTGGACGCCGAGCGCGCGGCGAGCGCGATGTCGATGCGCCTGGCGAGCAGCAAGTCGGCCGGTGGCACCCCCACCGCCCCGCCGGCCCCGCCCGGGCCGCGCATGACGATGCCGCTGCAGGTCATAAACCCGGCGATGGCCGCCGCCGCCCGCAAGACGATGCAGCAGGGACGTCCGGGCGCGCCCCCGCCACCCAAGCCCGCCGATGGGCCGCCCCACCCCTCCGGGCGCAGCCTGCAGCGCCCCGCGACCCCCGCCGAGCAGCGGCCCGCCCCCGCGCTGCCGCCCGCCTCGGCCCCCTCCGGTTCGTCGCAGATCCCGCCGGCTCCCCTGCCTCCCCCGCCCAGCTTCCCGCCCGCCTCGCTGCCCAGCACGATGAGCAAGAACCCGCTGTCGATCTCCGGCTCGACGCTCTCGCAAGGGCGGTCCTCCAGCATGACGCCGCCCCCCTCGGCCAGCTCGGCCACCGGTGGGTTCGGACCGCGCTCGGATCCCATGGACGCCCTCACCGGCGAGCGCCCCCGCTCGACGCAGACCCTGATGCCGCAGTCGCCGTCGCAGTTCCGGGTCATCCTGGCGGTCGTGCTGGGCGTCGTGGTCGGCGTGCTGGCGGTGCTGATGCTGCAGTACCTGGGCGCCCGCCCCCACCGCTAAGCACAGCTCCCTGAAGCCGCAGCCTTAGCCCGCAGCCCGCAGCGGAGATCTAGGTTTGGTCTGTCGACGCGTCAGGCCGCTTGGCCGAGCCAGCGGAAAAGCGCCGTAAAGCGGGGGAGGGAGCCCAGAGGAGCGGGCGGAGTCGAGTGAGGATGGAGGCTGGTTCAAGAGGCCCCGCGCAGCGGCGGCGCGGGGCCCGGCTAGCTACTCGCCAGCCGACTTGAGGACGAACGGATAGGTGACGACGACGATACCGCCCTGGGGCCGCGGGAACTCCCAGCGGCGGACCGCGCCGGCGATGCACTGCTCGACGCCCGGGTTGCCCAGCGTCGAGGACTGCACGATGCTGGCCAGGATGGCGCCGTTGCCGCCGATGGTGAACTGGACCATGACGCGACCCTGCAGGTCAGCGTTGCGGGTCAGCTCGCGCTCGTAGCAGAACTTAACTTCGTTGATGTGGCGGCGGATGATGCGGCGGATGAGCTCCTTGTCGAGCGAGCCGCGCACCTCGGCGGTACCCGGCACGACTTCCGGCGCGCCGGCCTTACGACCCTTCAGGTTGCCCACCTTGCTGCCGTACTGACCACCACCGGGAGCGCCCGAGCCGCGGCCGATCGTGCCGAGGTTGCCGAGGCCAATCGTGCCTTCGCCGGTGCCACCACCGCCACGGCCCGAGCCGACCAGGCCAAAGCCGCCCGCGCCGTAGGCGTCGCCGACTTCAGTTCCGACCAGGCCACCCATCGCGTCCTGGGCATCGCGTCCGAGCGCCGAGTCCTTGCCGAAGATCGACGCCATGGCGCCGGTCTGACCGCTGCGCAGGATGCCGAGCACACCGGCCTTGAGCGCCGCGTCCTTGGCCGCTTCCTTGGCGAGCTTGATATCGGTGTTCGTCGGCGGACCCTTGATCGCGAAGATCTTGTTCTTCGCCGTCGAGTCCTTCTTGCCCATCTTGCCTTCGGCTTCCTTGGCGCGCTTGCCGCCGGAGTTCTGCTGCTCCTGGTTCTGCTTCTTGAGCCAGTCGGGGATCTCCTCGGGCTTCTGCTCCTCGGGCTTGACGAGGAACTTGGCCAGGCGCTGGTCGTTCATGAACGCATCCAGCGACAGCGACTTCGGATCCGGCGGCACCGAGAACATCAGCGCCATGAGAAGGCCAATCGTCGCGAACACCGCGCCGGTGTACGACTGGGTTCCCCAATCGATGGTCAGCGGCACCGGGTAGGCGCGCGGCCGCGCCACCGAGTTGATGTTGAAGACGCTCTCGCCGAGCTTCATGTTGATGCGGGCGTCGGGCGGCACCGTCATCGTGAAGGCGCCGGGGATGCCCCCTGCGGGCTTGGCCTGGCCCGAGCTCGCCAGCTCGCTCAGCTGGATGCTCTTGCCGCCGAGCTGCATGTCGCCGCTCATCTTGGCGGTGAACATCACCTCATAGTCGCTGCCCGTCGAGGTGACCAGCGGGAACTTGCCGACCGGCAGGTCCTCGCCCGGGACCTTGTAGGTGGCCGTGGGGTCGGGGCCGACGGTGAACGAGTTCTCCTTGATCTCGTTGCTGCGCCGCGCAAGGCCATACGAGACCGCCGCGAGGCCGACGCCGAGCAGGATGAACGCCAGGGCGTCCTTGGCCGGGTTCTCGCGCTCGTGGACCGGCTTCTCGCGGTTCTCCTTCTTGTTGAGCGCGGCGAGGGCGGCGTTCTCACGCTCCAGGCGCTCTTCCTCGGCCTTCTCGCGCGCGACCTGGACGAAGTTCACCACGAACATGAGGAAGAACGCCACCAGGGCGCCGGCGCCGACGCCGAGGATGCCCTTGGTCGCGCTGGTGATCTGGCCGCCGGCGGGATCGTCGAAGTGGCGGACTTCGATGACCGCCTCCTCGAAGATCGCCGAGACCTCGACGGCGCGGGCGCCATCGCGAACCTCGACCTGCTCGGCGACGTGCACCGGGACGACCGGGACGTAGGCCTTGGGGCCGTAGGCCGGCGGGATCGTGAAGGCGGCCGGGGCGGCGTGCT
>DAOMZC010000593.1:0-4660 GCA_035437965.1 Pseudomonadota bacterium | reverse complement strand
GTCGGCTGGACGATCACCCCCGAGTTCATCGCCGAGCACGCGATGACCGACGTGTGGACGGCGTTCACCGGGCAGTGGAAGCCGATCTTCCGCCGCCGCGTGCTGGCGATCGACACCACCACGACGCCGCATCGGGTGACGCTGGACGTGCCCCTGCGCTACCCGGCCAAGCTGCGCGATCAGGCGGCCGTGCAGCGCGAGACCGGCTACCTGACCGGCTGCGCGGTGGAGCAGCTGTCCCTGGCCAACGCCGTCGGCTGGGCCGAGGCGTGGGGCCAGAACCAGGTGCACGTCCTGGCCCTCTCGGCGGTCAAGGACTGCTGGGTACACAATGTACGCTCGTTCGCCTCTCCCGCGTCGGCGCCCGCCGGCTACCACCTGCAGAGCAGCGGTATCCTGGTCAAGGACAGCAAGCGCGTCACCCTCAAGAGCTGCGCGCTGCACAAGGCGCAGAACCGCGGCGACGCCGGCAACGGCTACCTGTTCGAGATCTCGACCAGCAGCGAGATCCTGACGAAGGACTGCCTCGCCCAGGACGGGCGCCACAACTTCATCCAGAACTGGGACTTCGGCGCCAGCGGCCTTGTGTGGAGCGGCTGCAAGAGCGCCGGCAGCCGCGCCTTCCAAGACCGCGACGATCGCACCGGCCTCGCCGCCGCTTCGGAGTACCACCACTCGCTGGCCATGGCGTGCCTGGTCGAGCAGACCGAGATCACCGACGCCTGGCAGGCGCTCAACCGCCTGTACTTCAGCAGCGGCGCCGGCCACACAGCGACCCAGAGCGTGTTCTGGAACAACCGCGGCGGCGGGCGCCTGCTCTCCATGCAGTACGGCTGGGGCTACGTCATCGGGACGGTCGGGCTGACGGTGCTCACCGAGCTCGCGGGGCTGTCGGGGCAGGGCAGCGAGCCCGAGGATTTCGTCGAGCTCGTCGACCTCGATCAGCACGGCTTCACCCTGACGCCTTCCTCTTTATACGAGGACCAGCTGCAGCGCCGCCTGCAGCGCGGCGAGCGGCTGTGGTAGCCGCGCCCGCGGCCGACGCGACAGCAGAGCCTGGGAGCGGCGCGAGCGCGGTTCTGACGGGCGGCGCGAGCGCGGTTCTGACGGGCGGCGCGAGCGCGGTTCTAACGGGCGGCGCGAGCGCAGGGCCAACGGGCGCAGTTTCGCCGACTTGGCCCGGCGCGCCGTCCAGCCGGCGGCAACCGGTGTACGCTGCGGAGTGACCATGCAGACCGATCGTTCGACTCGACCCACGGTGTACCTGTTTGATATCGACGGCACGCTCCTGTCCACCGGCGGCGCGGGGCGGCGGGCGATGGAGGCGGCGTTCGCGGCGCTCACCGGCAACAAGGACGCCTGCGCCGCCTTCTCGTTCGCCGGGATGACCGATCGCGCGATCGCCCGCGCCGGCTTCCTCGCCGTCGGAGAGAGCGCCACCGCAGAGCGCATCGACGCGCTCATCGCCGCCTACCTGCAGAGCCTGCACGGCGAGATCGGAACCAGCGACGGCTACCGCGTCCTTCCCGGGGTGACGCAGGTGGTGGCCCAGCTGCGCCAGCGCGCCGGCTGCGCGATCGGGCTCGGCACCGGCAACGTCCGGCCCGGAGCGACGGTCAAGCTGCAGCGCGGGGGCCTCGCCGAGCACTTCGACTTCGGCGGCTTCGGCTGCGATCACGAGGACCGCGCCGAGCTCCTGCGCATCGGTGCCGAGCGCGGCGCCGCCCGCCTCGGCCACCCCCGCGCGCGCTGCCGCGTCATCGTCATCGGCGACACCGTGCGCGACGTACGAGCCGCCCTGGCGATCGGCGCCGAGTGCGTCGCCGTCGGCACCAGCGGCACCGCGCTCGACGAGCTGCGCGCCGCCGGCGCCGCCGCCGTCCACGCCGACCTGACCACCGCCACCGCGAGCCTCTGACCCGGCCCAAGCCCTTGACGCGCCTTCGTCCTGGCGCCCCGTCGAGCGGCGCGTCTGACGCGCTAGCGTGTCCGATATATCCGGCATCCGGCGTGTCCGGCGCATCCAGTGCGTCCGGCGTCGCTAGCGTGTCCGACGTATCCAGGGTATCCGGCGCATCCAGTGCGTCCGGCGTCGGCAGAGTGTCCGGCATCGGCAGAGTGTCCGGCATCGGCAGAGTGTCCGGCATCGGCAGCGTGTCCGGCATCGGCAGCGTGTCCGGCATCGGCAGCGTATCCGGCATCGGCAGCGTGTCCGGCGTCGGCAGCGTGTCCGGCATCGGCAGCGTGTCCGGCGTCGGCAGCGTGTCCGGCGTCGGCAGCGTGTCCGGCATCGCCAGCGCGTCCGGCGACGCCAGCGTGTCCGGCGACGCCAGCGTGTCCGGCATCGCCAGCGTGTCCGGCGACGCCGGCGCGGCAGTGTGTCCGGCGCATCCAGCGCCGCTCAGGTGAGGGCGCGGGCGAGCAGCGGCAGGCTGCGATCGAAGCGGTAGGCGGTGTTCATGTGCCCGTCGTCGAACTCTTCGTGCACGACCGGGGCGCCGAGCGTGGTGAGGCGCGCCGCGAGCTGCCGCGCCGCGATGTCCAGGTAGTACTCATCGCGGGTGCCGGCGTCGAGGAAGATGAGGCGCTGGCCGCGCAGGGCGCTGCGGTAGGGCTCCTCGCCGCACAGCTCCACCGGGTCGAAGCGCAGCCAGCGGGCGAACACTTTCTCGTCGAGAACCGCGGTCTGCCAGTCGATCGGCAGGACGAAGCCGAGCGGGTCGGCGGGCTCGGGAGAGTAGGCCGAGGCGCTGACCAGGATCGAGGCGATGTCGAAAAGCTCCCCGCGGCGCGGTCCCTTGCCCAGGCTCAGCCACTGCGCCATCGCCGCGGCCGGGCCGCCGTAGCGGCGCATAAGGCGGCAGAACTTGAGGAGCTCCGGCGGCATGGTGGCGCGGAAGAAGCCGTCGCCGGCGTGGCTCGCCACCGCCCCGAACAGCTCCGGGTGGTTCATCGCCAGCCACAGCGCCCCGATGCCGCCCGACGAGCGTCCGACCACCCCGCGGTGCCGCGCGGTGGCCAGGGTGCGGTAGCGGCGATCGATCTGCGGGATGACCTCTTGCGTCAGGTGATCCTGGTAGCGCCCGAGCGCCGGGGAGTTCACGTACTGGCTGCCCCCGAGCGCGGTGAAGCAGTCGGGCAGGACGACGATGAACTCGGGCAGGCTCGGGTCGTCCTGGTAGAGGCGCCACAGCCGCTCGTCGAGCGCCTCGGACAGCGGCGAGCGGCTGAGCAGCTGCCAGCCGGTGCCGGTGAGCGCGGCCAGAAGATAAATGACCGGGTAGCGGCGCTCCGGCTCGCGCTCGTAGCTCGGCGGCAGGATGACCGGCGTGACCCGCTCAGTCGGATCGCCGAGCCGGTTGCCGATGAGCACCTGGCTGCGCACGACCTCGTAGACGACGCGGCAGGGGGTCGCAAAGCCCGGGAGCATGGTCAGCTGCGCCGCTCGACCGTGTAGCGGCCAAGGGCGCGCAGCGGCTCGGCGGCCGTCCCCAGCGGCGCCAGCGCGGCGATGCCGGCGGTCATCACCTCGTCGGCCTGGCGGCGGGCGCCGTCCACCCCCAGCAGGTCGACGTAGGTGGTCTTGCCGGCCTCGCGATCCGAGCCCGGGTCCTTGCCCAGGGTCTGCAAGTCGGCGGTCACATCGAGCACGTCGTCGATGATCTGGAACGCCAGCCCGAGCGCCTCGGCGTAGGTGCGCAGCCCGGCCACCGCCGACTCGTCCGCCCCGCCCAGGCGCGCCCCGGCGCACACCGAGACCGCCAACAGTGCGCCGGTCTTCTTGCCGTGCAGGCGCCGCAGGAGCTCCACATCGACCTTGTTGCCGGTCGCCTCGATGTCGATCACCTGGCCGCCGACCATCCCCGCCGCGCCCACCGCGCTGGCGAGCTCGCGCAGGACCTGGACCAGCACCGCCGGCGGCGCCGGGCAGCGGCTGGTCACCGCGAACGCCTCAGTGAGCAGGGCGTCGCCGGCCAGGATCGCGATCGCCTCGCCGAAGACCTTGTGGTTGGTCGGGCGGCCGCGGCGGAAGTCGTCGTTGTCCATCGCCGGCAGATCGTCGTGGATGAGCGAGTAGGTGTGGATCATCTCCAGCGCGCAGCCGAGCGGCAGCGCTGCGGTGAGCTGGCCGCCGACGGCCTCGCAGCCGGCCAGGGCGAGGATCGGGCGCAGCCGCTTGCCGCCGGCGAGCAGGCTGTAGGTCATCGCCTTGCGCAGGGTCGCAGGCACTTCGGCGGCATCGGCTTCAGCGACCCGCACAAGCTCGGTCTCGATGAGCGCGCGGCGGTCCGTCAGGTAGGTGTCGAGGTCAAAAGACATGGCATTGGTTTTACACGAACTCGGGGGTCGCGCGGCCCAGATTGATGCCGCTGGCGGCTGCTTCGTTGTTGGCGACGCCCGGTCGGCCGAAGGCGGCCCGCGCCAGCTTGACAGCACTGCCAGGCTGCTACAGGTTGGCAACCATGTATCCTTGCAGTCTGGCACGTAGTCTGGCACGCAGTCTGGCACGCAGTCTGGCACGCAGTCTGGCACGCAGTCCGGCACGCAGTCCGGCTTGGGCCCGCCGATCGCGCGGGCGGGTCTTCGGGGCGATCGGGATCCTGGCCGTGCTGACCGGCCTGCTCGGCTGCCCCAACCATCGGGATCGCGAGCTGCCGCC
>DAOMZC010000592.1:0-4661 GCA_035437965.1 Pseudomonadota bacterium | reverse complement strand
ACCTGACCGCCGCCGCCGCCGAGCTGCCGCCGACGCGGCCGGCGATGGCGCCGCTCGAGCAGGAGATCGCTCCGCTCACCGTCCCGGTCGGGCAGCCTCCCGAGTTTACCGGGACCCCGACCTCGCCGACCGCGTACTCGCCGCTCGGCGGGCTGCCCGGCGGGCCCGGGCGCCCGGCTAGCGCCGCGTCGGGACCCAGCGGCAACACGCCGACCAACATCGCCCTTACCGACGCCGAGCTCAAGGCGCTCCTCAGCAGCTCGGAGTCGACGCCGAGCTCGGTCGAGACGACCGGCGAGCTGCAGGGGGTCCCGACCCGGGTGGCAATGATGCCGGCGGGGGACCACACCAAGGTCGCGCGCTACGAGATGCCGACCACGGCCACCGTCCCGCTCAGCGTGCTGCACCGGCCGCAGTCGGCGGACAACCCCTATGACTCGGCCTACCCGAACACGCTGTCGCACGCCACCGGCCAGGAGATGTCCCTGCGGCCGCGCCTGCTCCCGCAGTGGTCGACGGTGCGCGAGGTCACCCTGCGCCTCGTCGGGGTGGTGCCGCGGTCGCGCGTGCGCCTGGCGGTGACCGGCGGCGTGCTGACGCTGGTCCTGGCCCTCATCGTCATCTGGCTGGCGAGCGGCGGCGCTCCGCCGTCCCCGTCTGGGGACAAGAACCTCGGCGTCGCCGCCCCGGCCGGCGGTCTCGGCAGCGACGTGGCGCCGTCGGGGCTGCTGGCAGACGGCGGCACCGCCACCAGAGGCGGCAAGGAAGGCAAGCCAGCGGCGGGCGTTGCCAGCGAGCCCGAAGACAAAGATAAAGACAAAGACAAGGACAAGACCGGCAAGGGCGCCGGCAAGTCCGGCAAGTCCGCGGCGACGAAGAAGGCGGCCGGCAAGGGCAGCACCGAGACCAAAAAGCACCTCTAGGAGCGCCGGGCCGCGCCGCAATGCGGCTTAGTTGTACCCCGGAAAGCGGTGCAGCGACGGCGCCTTGGGCGGCAAATTCGCGCCCGCGTTTTTTTGTGGCTAGCGCTGGCGGGGGCAATTCGCTACGCTGCGCCCGATGCTAAAACCAATCGGCAAACAACGAGTCGCAGAAGAAATTGTGCAGCAGCTGCGCGGCCTCATCCTGCGCGGGCACTACGCTACAGGGGATAAGCTTCCGCCCGAGCGGAAGTTGGCCGAAGAGCTGGGAGTCAACCGAGCGTCGCTCCGTGAGGCCATCAAGGCGCTGGAGCAGATGGGGCTCGTCAAGACCCGGCAGGGCGACGGCACCCGCGTCCTGGATTTCATGCAGACGGCGGGCGTCGAGCTGGTTTCGCACCTGGTCGCCGGCACTCCCGACGGCGTGCCCAGCGTCGAGGTGCTGGAGGACGTGCTGGAGTTCCGGCGCATCTTCGCCCGCGATGTCGCGCACATGGCGGCCGAGAAAGCCACCGCCGAGGACATCACCCGGCTCGAGGATCTCGCCAAGCGCGCCGAGAGCGAGCTCACCCCCGAGGAGCTCCTCAAGCTCGACTTCGAGTTCTATCTGGAGATCACCCGCACCGCCAAGAACCGGGTGTTCCAGCTGCTCATCAACACGGTGCGCGCGGCCGTCATGTCGCACGCCGTGTTCTTCGCCGGCGTCAGCCCGCCGGCCGCGGTGATCCGCAAGCACCACCGCGACGTCATCGCCGCGATCAAGGCCCACGAGGCGGAGAAGGCGGCCAAGGCGGTCAACGACTACTGGTACAAGGCCCAGGAGATGGTCGGCGCGATGTTCCCCGGACGCAGCCGCATCGTCGCCGCGGCGGCCGACGGCAAAGGCCCGGCGGTCAAGTGAGCACGGGACCCCAGTGACACCACCAGCCAGCCAGCCAGATGCCAGCAGCTCTCAGGGGTCGGCGCCGCCCAGCATGGCGCCGCCGGGCTCGGGGCTTCACCAGCGGGTCGGCGGCCCGGGTCCGGCTGCCGGCTGGGCGCGGCGGGCGGTGCTCATGGGGCTTATGCTGCTCGGCGCGGCGGGCGTCATCAGCGCGGTGACCTGCAGCACCCCCACCGTCCCGGCGGGTGTAAACGGCGTGACCAACGGCCTGTGCACCTTCCCGCGCGGCTGCTACGTCGTCAACGCCAGCGGACCGCAGGCCGGCCAGTGCGACGACTGCTCGTCCACGGCCAGCTGCCGGCTGGTCTTCATGCCGAGTAACCCCGGCGATTACCAGTCGCTGGCTGGGACCTGGGTGCCGGCCAGCGGGCGGCCGATGCCCACCGACTGGCAGGCGATCTGCAGCTTCAGCTTCGACATGGGCTCGTCGGGCAAGACGGCGGTGTGCGCGGCGCCCGAGACCGTGTGCATCGCGCGCGGGCCGGCGTGCAGCGGCTACTGCATCCACCGCGCGGCGTTGGGCGCGGACGGCGGCGCCTCCGACATGGGAGTCGCCCTGGCCTGCGCGGCCGGCGTGCCGGTGCCGCCGCAGCGACGGCCGGGAGCGGTGGATGGCGGTACCCAGACCTACTGCCCGCTGACCGATGACACTTGCTGTCCGGGGCCGGCGCCGGTTAGCGATGGCGGCGCGATGGACGGCGGCGCGATGGACGGCGGCGCGATGGACGGCGGCGCCGCCGATCTCGCAGGGCGCGACTAGACCGCTCGGCCGGGTGGCGCGGCGCGGACTCTGGCCTGGACCATGAACGTCGAGCTCCTCCTGCATCGCGGCGCTGCCCAGCTCGGGCTGCCGCTCGACGACACGGCGGTGCAGAAGTTCGAGCGCTATCGCCGCCTGCTCGCCCTGTGGGGGCAGAAGATCAACCTCACCGCTCTGCACGACCCGCAGCAAGTCGTCATCCGTCACTTCCTCGACAGCCTGGCGCTGGTGCGGCGGCTGCCGCCGGTGGCCGAGCTGCCGGTGGCGACGCTGGTGGACGTGGGCAGCGGGGCCGGGCTGCCCGGTGCGGTGTGCGCGCTGCTGCGGCCCGAGCTGCACGTCACCCTGGTCGAGCGGGTCAGCAAGAAGGCCGCTTTCCTGCTTACCCTGCGGCGTGAGCTCGGCCTGCAGTATGAGGTCTGCGCCGACGATGCGACCAGGCTGCCGGCGCAGTTCGGCATCGTCGTGTCGCGCGCCGCGCTGCCGCTCGGCCGCTGGCTGCCGCTCGGCCGCAAGCTCGCCCGACCGGGCGGGGTGGTGCTGGCGATGACCAGCATGAGCGAGCCGCTGCCGCCGCTGCCGCCCGGGCTCGAGCCGAAGACTGACGAGACCTACGATGTCGGCGCCGGACCGCACCGCCTGCTGGTCTACACAGCCACCGCGCCGGCGAGCCGAGAGCAGGCCGAGCCGCTCGCGTCCGCCTGATGAGAAGTTGAGAAGGTGAGAAGGCTCCAAGCAAGCGAGCTCTAGCTGGAGGTGGCCTTCTTGCTCGCTGGCCGTCAGCTCCTGCCGAGGGGAGGTCGCGCGCCCGGCGCCCAACGCGCAGAAATTATTGCGAAAAAATTGACCCCTAGATCGCCTGGCTGACAATGAGCAGACCGGGGAGGAACTTCGATGGCCCTTTTGGAATTCGACGACAATCACAACCACGCCAGGATCAAAGTGATCGGCGTGGGCGGCGGCGGTGGCAACGCCATCAATACGATGATCACCTGCCGGCTGGAAGGCGTGGACTTCGTCGCTGCGAACACGGATCTGCAGGCGCTGGAGAGCAACCAGGCGCAGATCAAGATCCCGCTCGGCAACCGGCTCACCAAGGGCCTGGGGGCGGGCGCCAACCCAGAGATCGGGCGCAACGCCGCGATGGAGGACCGCGACCGCATCGCCGAGGTGCTGCAGGGCGCCGACATGGTCTTCGTCACCGCCGGCATGGGCGGCGGCACCGGCACCGGCGCCGCGCCGGTCATCGCCGAGGTGGCGCGCGAGCTCGGGGCGCTCACCGTGGGCGTGGTCACCAAGCCCTTCGGCTTCGAAGGCAAGAAGCGGCGCCGCCACGCCGAGGAGGGCATCCTCAACCTGGCGCGCGCGGTCGATACCCTGATCACCATCCCCAACGAGCGGCTGCTGTCGGTGGCGGGTCAGAAGACGACCATGCTCGACGCCTTCCGCAAGGCCGACGACGTGCTGCTCAACGCGGTGCAGGGGATAAGCGATCTCATCACGATCCCGGGCCTCATCAACGTCGACTTCGCCGACGTGAAGACGATCATGTCGAGCATGGGCCGCGCGCTCATGGGGACCGGTCGGGCGAGCGGCGAGCGGCGGGCGGTCGAGGCGGCGCAGCAGGCCATCTCGTCTCCGCTGCTCGAGGATGTGTCGATCACCGGCGCCACCGGCATCCTCATCAACATCACCGGCGGACCGGACCTGACGCTGTTCGAGGTCAACGAGGCCTCGTCGCTGATTCAGGAAGCGGCGCACGAGGATGCGAACATCATCTTCGGCTCGGTCATCGACTCGAACATCGTCGATGAGGTGCTGATCACGGTCATCGCCACCGGCTTTGACAACTACAAGGAAGCCGACGCCGGGCCGCCGATGTACGTCGAGCGCAAGACGACGGGCCAGCACCGGGTGCCGAGCCAGTTCGTCCAGCAGGCGCAGCCCGCCGCGCCGCCGCCGCCGCCCCCGTCGCTGCGCGAGGCCACCCCGACCGCCGCCACCCCGAGCTCGGGAGCGCGCCGGGAGCGGACCGTCG
>DAOMZC010000591.1:0-4662 GCA_035437965.1 Pseudomonadota bacterium | reverse complement strand
CCGCGCAGCACCCGCTGGGTGGTCAGCGCCGGCGGGCTCATGACGCCCCCGCGGACCTGACACGCAGTGGCATCGACGCGCTGGTACGGCGGAGCCGAGCAGGCGGCCACACAGAGCCCAGACAGCCCGCACAGCCCATGCAAAAAGCGCGGCAGGGCGACCGCGGCCAGGCCGCGCGGCTGCAGGTGGCGATCCATCATGGGCTTTCCATCTTCCTATATTCCCGACTTTATGATCAACTGATGCTGGGCCATGCCGGGGGCAAGCGCCTATACTGAGATGGTCGAGCTATAAACTCTCGGAGGTGACGATGACACAGCTGGGTGCGACTCCCCCCGACGCCTTCCAGTCCTGGGAGGCCAGCATGCAGGCGAGCATCCGCACATGCGCATCGCTGGAGGAAGCGGCGCAGCGGTGCGTCGCGGCGATCTACGACCAGTTCCGCGAGTCCGTCGTCCTTTGCCGCCTCTACGCGGTCATCCCCTGCGGCAAGCTGCCCCTTGAGGCCCGACGGTTCGCCACCGGCGTCGCCGCTTCGCGGGGCTCGGCAGAGCCGCTGCACGACGAGACGAAGGTCCTCGCGCTGCTCGGCACCCACGGTGAGCTCTCGGCATGGAACGATCGTCGAGCTTCGCGCGGCCACCTTGCGATCCCGCTGATATCGGCCTCGTTCGTGGAAGAGATTCCGATGGTGTCGCGCATGCTCAAGGAGCTCGGCTTCCCCATCGAGTGGCTCACCGGCACATCCAAGTCGTTTACCACGGATATGTTCGGCCGCCTTGGGGGCTTCTTCTTCGTGGAAGATGCGGCGACGGCGATCGATCATCAGGGCAGAAAGATCATTCCGGCGCAGGACTTCGTGGCGAAGCACAGCGTCAAGACGGTCTTCGGGACGGCGGGGATGTACGTTCGCTCGCGGATGTTCGTGACGCTCATCGTGTTCTCCCGCGAGCCGCTCGAGCGCTCGGCGATGAAGCATCGCTTCATGCCGCTCGGCAACCTGTTCACCAATGCAACTTCGGACCTGGTGCACCGCGGGAAACTTTTCGCCGGCTGATCTCGGATCTCGGCCTGGCTTGCATTCAGCGTCATATCGGAAACCCACTCGCAAGCTGGAGCTTGGCGTATACTGCGGACTTTCCACTGAGCGACCCCCAAGCACGCAGGAACATGCAGGAGTAACGATGAGCAAGCAGAACGGAGTCGATACGATTGGTCTTATTGGCAGCGGCAACATCGGGAGCGCAGTCGCGCGACTGGCCGTTGCGGCCGGCTATAACGTCGTGCTCAGCAACTCGCGCGGGCCGGAGACGCTCGCGGCCCTGGTCAACGAGCTCGGTCCGCGGGCGCGCGCTGCGACCGCGGCCGAGGCGGCGGCGGCCGGTGATATAGTGGTGGTGACGGTTCCGCTGCACGCCTACCGGAGCGTGCCCGTCGCGCCGCTGGCCGGCAAGGTGGTCATCGACACGAACAACTACTATCCCGACCGCGATGGCCGCATCAGCGAGCTCGATAGCGGAGCAGCCACGGTCAGCGGCCTGCTGCAGCAGCATCTGGGCACGGCCAAGGTGGTAAAGGCGTTCAACAACATCTTTTACAAGCACCTCGCATCGCTACCCCGTCCGACCGGAGCCGCCGACCGCAGCGCCCTGCCGATTGCCGGTGACGACGCCGCTGCCAAGGCGGTGGTGACCGCGTTCCTAGACGCCATCGGCTATGACACGGTCGACGCCGGATCTCTTGCCGAGAGCTGGCGTTTCGAGCGCGACATGCCCGCCTACGGCCTCCTCTACTTCAGCAAGATGCCTGTCCCCGGCGAAGACTGGCCGGACGGTGCACCTGCCGCTGCGAGCAAGCTGCAGAGCCTCCTCGCCGCCGCCAAGCGTCCAGCCGCCGCCTCCTAAGACTCCTAAGCCTCCGTGACTCGCTCCGCTCGGGCTGAAGTTCGCGCGGCTTCAGGTTTTTTCAAGGCACTTGCGTTTTCCCGCCGCGGGCTCTAGAGTCTGCGTGTCTCCTCGCGAGACCTCTATGGACAGACACACGCGCAGCTGAGTTCTCTCGTCTGGGGCCCCACCGGCCCTCTGTTTCGTTTCTCTGCGAAAGGCGCGTGTCCATGTCTGCCCAATCTCTATTGGCGGCTTTCCGCCTGCGTTTTTCTTATGCTAGCGGCGAGCCGCTGATCACTGATCTGAGCCTGCAGCTCGTCGCCGGCCAGCGCATCGCGCTCGTCGGCCCGAACGGCTCCGGCAAGACCACCCTGGTGCGGCTCTTGGCCGGCGAGCTGCAGCCCGACTCGGGAGTCATCCGCGGTGAGCGGCCGCTGTACCTCACCCAGCACGTCACGGCCGACGCGGACGCGCGCAGCGGCGGCGAGGCCCGGCTCACCGCCCTGCGCAGCGCCTTTGCCGCCGCCGCCCGGGTCCTGCTGCTCGACGAGCCGACCAATGATCTCGACCCCGACGCGCGAGCTCACTTCACCGCGCTGCTCGATGATTTCCGCGGGGCCGTACTGATCGTGACGCACGATCCCGAGCTCCTCGATCGAGTGGATGCAATCTGGGAGCTGAAGGGCGGCTGTCTGCAGCTCCATCCGCCCGGCTTTGCCGCCTACGCCCAGCGCATCGCAGAGGAAGAGGCGCGCCTGCACAAGACCGTCGATAGCCTCGAGAGCGAGAAGCGCAAGGTCGAGCTCAAGGCCCGCGCGGTGAGCGAGCGGCAGGACAAGCGCGCGGTACGCGGTCATAAGGCGGGGATCAAGGCGAACCTGCCGGCGATCTTCCGCGGCACCTTGAAGCGCCGCGCGCAGGAGACCGCTGGCCGCCTGGATGCGGTGCACGAGAAGCGGGCGCACGAAGAAGAGCGCAAGCTCGCCGCGGCGCGCCGCCGGCTGCGGCAGCTGTCGTGCTTCCGCTGGGACTCGGCAGCCGCCACGCCGCCGTCCGGCAAGCGGCTTGTGCGCGTGGCACGGCTCGGCCTTGAGCTGCGCGGACCGCGGCGGCTGCACCTGCGCGGGCGCAACGGCTCGGGCAAGACGACGCTCCTGGCCGCGATTGCCGGCGATGCGGATGCGCGGCGGCGCTTCGGCGGCGAGATCCTGGTGAACGCGCCGGTGTGCCTGTTCGATCAGCGGCTCGCGCGCTTCTGCTCACCGCAGCCTCTATGGGCCTGGTTTGCCGAGCGCCTGCTTACCGACACGGCGGCGGCGCGCAAGCTGCTCGGCCACCTCGGCTTCGAGCAGGAAGAGCAGCTGCGCCCCGTCGCGTGCCTCAGCGGCGGTGAGCGCGTCCGGCTGGAGCTGGCCCTGGCGCTGAACCGCGCCGAGCCGCCGCAGCTCCTGCTACTGGACGAGCCGACCAACCACCTCGACCTGGAGAGTCGCCGGATCTTGACCGAGTTCCTGCGCGGCTACACCGGCGCGCTCATCGTCGTAAGCCACGACGAGCGCTTCGTGGACACGCTGCGCATCGATGAGACCATCGAGCTCGCCGCGTTGGCGCCAAGCTAATCCCGAGCTACTGGCCGCATATCTTCGCCGGCGCCGCCAGGTCGCCCGCGCTCAGTCCATTGCGCTGGGCCTCAAACGTGGTGCCGTTCTTGCGCACCATCGTCGGCTTCTTGTTCGCCGAGAAGAAGTACGAGCCGTACAGCATGATCGAGCCGAAGTCGAACTTGCCCAAATCCGTGCCGGAGGCGCTCTGATACTTGTTGAAGTTATTCCGCTTGCTCGACTCGACGTTGGCCAGGTTGACGGTGATGAAGTCATCGCGATCCTGACGGCTCTGCTCGTGGAACATGCCGAGCGCGTGGCCGATCTCGTGGATGGCGTTGCCGGTGCTGCAGCTGGAGCCCAGGTTGACCACCTGGCGCCCGCCGCTGCGGCCGATGGCCGACGAGCAGCCGCTCTCCCGCGAAGAGAAAAGGACGTAGTCCTGCTCGCCCTTGCGCGGGACCAGCGTCACGGCGGTCTTGTCGTGCCAGTGTTTGATGGCATCGAGGACGCGCTTCTGGCCGGACATGTTGGGATCGATCTCGTAGGGAATCACGCAGCCCGGCCAGCGCCGCGACTTGACGATGGCGCTCTGCGCCGTGTACTGACCGCTCGACCGGCCGAGGATGATGTCGCCCTCCATCACCATGTTGCCGTCGATAAGCTCGTAGGAGACCGTGTCCTGGCCCTGCTCGGTCTCGAGCACCGCGGTGCTGACCTCGCCGCTGCGGCCGGGGAACGCTTCCTCGGCGGCCGCGGCTACGACCGGCTCGCCTTCAAGACCCTCAAGACCCTCAAGACCCTCCGAGCCCCCCGCCACCTCGGTTCCGCAGGCGGCGACCAGCGGCGCGACCGCCAGGGCGACCGCCCAGAGCCAGGAGCGGGTTCTCGATTTCGCGCCCAGGCCCAAGTCCGAGATCGAGGCAAGCGAGTCCTGAGCCTGGGCTTCTGTCACTTGATTCATCCGGTTGCTTTCCATGGGAGGGCTCCTATATGTCTTGTGGGTTGGGAGTGATTGCTGTCTTGAACCGGAGTAATGCAGGGTCCGTACCAACTTGCCGCGGTAGTCGGATGCGCCGGCCGGCGCGCCAAAAAGGCAGCAAGTCCGCGCGGTTGGAAGAGGCGTGGCGGGCCACGGGCGGCCCAAGGGCCCATCGGTCCTGGTCGGCCGGCTG
>DAOMZC010000590.1:0-4669 GCA_035437965.1 Pseudomonadota bacterium | reverse complement strand
CGCTGCCGCTCGCCGAGATTATCGCCGCGGGCGGGCTTGCCGCCGAGGAGGCGCGCGCCGCGCTCAAGCTCCTGTGCCTGCGCGGCACCGTCCTTTACGACATCGCGCGCGCGGTCTATCGGCCGCGGGCGCTGCTGCCGCAGGCGCTGGATGTCGCCGAGCTGCGCTACGGCAGCCCGCGGGAGGCGCGCGCGCACCGGCTGCTCGGCGATGGGAGCCCCGGACAGGGTGAGGTCAAGCTGCTCAAGGTCCACGAGATCGCCGGCGAAGGGACGGTCTCGATCGAGATCCACGGCGAGGTCCTCGACCGCGAAGCGCGGCGCACCTACGCGACCCACTTTACCGTCGATAACGAAGGCCGAGTAAAAGACGCCGCGTGCACCTGCCCGCTGTTCCGCCGCTCTGGGCTGCGCGAGGGTCCGTGCGAGCACCTGCTGGCGCTGCGGCTCGCGCAGGCGCGCCGCCGGGCCGAGGAAGAGGCGCTGCGCCAGACCCCGGAAGGTCAGAAGCTGATCCGCGCCGAGACGCGGACCCTGATCCGCCGCGAGTCCGAAGGGCAGGAGTCGGTCTACCGCGTCTCGCTGGATGCGCGCGTCGTGCGCCTTGTCTGGGGGCAGCGCGCAAACCCGACCGAGCGCCAGCAGCGCCTGTGGTTTGACAGCGATCGGGAGGCCCGCGCAGCCTACTTCGCCCGCCTCAGCGACCTCGCCAAGGAGGGCTTCATCGACGCCGGCAGCATGGCCGACATCATGGCTTGAAGTGGGCCTCCCGCCAAGGACTTAGGAACCAATTAGGAACCTGGCAGGAACCTAAAAGACGCCGTAACAAATTTTTCCCCAAACGTATTTTTTCTCTAGCAAACAGTCGAGGAAGTCGTGTAATAAAACAGCAAGGAATCTTAAGAGGTTAAGAGAGGTACCGAGCGCTTCAGCCTCCGCGCCTCGAGCGCAGGAACGGCGCTGCGCCGTTCTGGAAGAAATGCTGGTCACTCTCCGCAAGGTAGCCTGTTCTTGGTTCACTCTAGCTACCCCGCTGCGTGCGGGACTAGTAGCTGAATCAACGACGCCGGCCGCCGTTTACTAGTCCCGCACGCAGCGGGGTAGCTAGGCGAACCGGTGAGGCTACCGTGCCCCAGGTAAGAAGGTGGTGCTGCTCGGCGCCTCCCTTAGCCTCTTAAGATTCCTTCTGTCCGCGCAGGCGGTCGCGCGGCGACGATTCGACCAGAGAGGGTCAAGCGGTGACAGCTCGGATCGATACGTATGTGAAGGCCGTAGGTCCTGTGTTGGCTTCGGGGGGAGCCCCGGGACAGCCGCGGACGAGCAGACTGCCCGCGGCAGAGCGCGCCCGGCGCGACCAGCTCTTGCAAGAGCGGCTCGCCTGCTGGAAGGCGATTGGCGAAGCGGGCGGCATCGCCGATTGGGTCGCCCAGGAACTGCGCAACAAGGCGCTGTCCACCGCGGGGCTGGAGCCGCCGACCGATCGCGACAAGGCGCAGTACAAGATCAAGAAAAAGGCCGAGGCGGAAGAGCGCCGCAAGCTGCAGCGCCGCGCCTGGGAGGCCTACCACGCGACCCACATCAGCCATCTCGGGACAGGCGTTCACTGGGAAGACGACCCCGATGTCGACCGCTTCGATATCGAGCATCGCGAGGCGCGCGCGCGCGATAACGGTCTGCCCGAGCTCAAGGACCCGGCGGCGCTGGCGCAGGCGATGGGGCTGCCGATCGCGCGGCTGCGCTGGCTCACCTATCATCGCGAGACCGATACGGGCTCCCACTACTACACCTTCACCATTCCCAAGCGCGACGGCTCGCCGCGGACCCTGTGCGCGCCCAAGCGCGAGCTGAAGGCGGCGCAGCGCTGGATGCTGCAAAAGGTCGCCGAGCGGCTGCCGGTGCACAGCGCGGCGCACGGCTTCCTCGCCGACCGCTCGATCGTCACCAACGCGCAGGCGCACGCGGGGGCGGAAGTCCTGGTCAAGCTGGACATCAAGGACTTCTTTCCCACCGTGACCTGGCAGCGGATAAAGGGTCTTTTGCGCAAGGGCGGGCTGTCCGAGCAGGTGGCGACGCTGCTGGCGCTCTTGGCCACCGAGTCGCCGCGCGAAGTGGTGCAGTTCCGCGGCAAGACCCTGCACGTGGCCACCGGTCCGCGGGCGCTGCCGCAGGGGGCGCCGACCTCGCCGGCGCTGACCAACGCGCTGTGCCTGCGGCTCGACCGCCGGCTGTCGGGGCTGGCGCGGACGCTGGGGTTTACGTACACGCGCTACGCTGACGATCTGGCGTTCTCGTGGCGGCCGGCGGAGGCTCCAGCTGCCAAGACCGCTGCCAGCGCCAAGCTCCCGAGCGGGCGAGCGCCGGTCGGGGCGCTGCTGCGCGGAGTCGGACAGATCCTCCCGACCGAGGGCTTCCGCCTGCACCCGGACAAGACGCGGGTGCTGCGGCGCGGCGACCGGCAGAAGCTCACCGGTCTTGTCGTCAATAAGACTCCGGCGGGCAGCCCGGCGCCGACGGTCCGCGTCTCGCGCGAGGTGCTTCGCCGGCTGCGGGCGGCGATTCACAACCGCGAAAAAGGAAGACCGGGCAAGCCCGATGAGACGCTGCAAGAGCTAAGCGGCATGGCAGCGTTTGTGAACATGACCGACCCGGTGCGCGGCCGGGCGCTGCTCGACCGCATTGCCGCCCTCGCGGCGCGCTCACCGGCCGAGTAGCGCTGCGGAGTCTGCTCGCCCGCCGCCAGCTACCGGGCGGCGAGCAGCACGCCGAGCCGCGCCACCTCAAACACGCCGAACAGAGTAAAGAGCGTCAGCAGACACAAGACGGCGATCCCGATGATGGGGTGATTGTTCAGGAAGTCACCGTAGTGATGCGCGAAGCGCTTGGCGCCGGTGCACGGACATACCACGGGGATGCGGCCGTTTATCACCGCCTGCAGCTTCTCGATCATCTCACCGACAGTCTGGTAGCGCTGCGCCGGGTCCTTGGCCAGGCCGTTGCGGAAGTAGTTGGTCAGCTCGGGCGGGGCGCCGTACTTGTGGTGCGCCTGCAGCGCGGTCATCGGCTCCTCGGTCAGGATCGAGGTGAGGCGCGAGACCACGGTCGTCGTCGGGCGCAGGTAGTAGTGCAGGGTGATGAGCTCGTAGAACAGCACGCACAGACAGTAGGTGTCGGTGCGGAAATCGATGC
This sequence comes from Pseudomonadota bacterium, assembly GCA_035437965.1. Lineage (GTDB taxonomy): Bacteria > Myxococcota_A > Polyangia > Palsa-1104 > JAEUJZ01 > CALFML01. The sequence goes on along the minus strand of DAOMZC010000590.1, from coordinate 1,484 downwards.
TGCCCTCTTCGCCCATCGCCTGCTCGGGCGCCATGTAGTCGGGCGTGCCGCTTATCCGCAGCGGGCGCGGCGTCTTGTCGGCGCGCGCCGCCGCATTGGGCGCAAGGGCCGCGGTGGGCCGCTGGGCGAGCCCCCAATCGAGCACCATCACCTCGCCAAACGGCCCGACGATGATGTTGGCCGGCTTGAGGACCCGTGCTTTTCCGACCGTCGCTGAACGCCAACTGAAATAGTCCCTGGGAACGACTGCGGAACGATTGCGCGCCAGCTGGGCGGGTGCCGCCGCTGCCGTTCTTGGCCCAGTAGAATCCTGAGCATGGAGGATAGTCCGAAGTCACCAACTGGGTGTGAGCTGTGGCATTCTCCCCGCATGACCCACCTGCGCCTGATCGATCCGGCCGAGTCGACTGGGGAGCTCCGCGAGATCTACGAGCGCATGCGCGCGCGTCCCGCTCCTGCGGTGTACAGGCCGTCCCATGGCGGCCTGGCCGGAATCATCCGCGCTCATAGCCTCGACGCGCAGCTGATGGCGCGGGTGTTCGGGGTCTCTTCCAACTTGAATGGGCAGGGGCCTCTTACCTGGCCCCAGCGCGAGCTGGTCAACTCCATCACCTCGCGGCTGAACCAGTGCTTTTATTGAACCAGCTGTCACGCAGAGTTTCTGCGTGTCGCACTATCCGATGAGCTCCTTGCGCGCGCCGTGATTGCCGATCCACGGGCGCTCGCCGAGCGCGCTGCCGACCCCTTGGTGGGCGCCCTGGCGAACCTGGTGCGGCTGATCACGGAGGCGCCGTGGCAGCTCGGGCCTGCGGATCGCGCGCGGGCCCAGGCAGCTGGTCTTGGGGACGAGTCTCTGGTTCAGGTGGTGCTCCTGTCGTCTTTCTTCGGTCATCTCAACCGCATGGCCGATGCAATCGGCATCGAGCTCGACTACCCGGCGTTCACGAAGCCGCCCCACGCCGAGCCGGCGACGCCCCCTTATCTGCGCCCTCCTTCAGCGCAATGGTCCGGCGCTCCCCGCGCCTCCGCGGTAGCCCTGCGGCCAGGAGTCGTCGCGCCGCTCGCGGCCTGGCGCGCCCACGCCCTGGAGCGCGCGGCGCCGCTCGATCGCCGCCAGCGAGCGATCATCGCGCACGCCGTCGCCGAGCGCCTGGGCGACCCCACCCAAGAGCCGGCCGCGCCGGTCTCCGCCCTCGATGCCGCTCTGGTCGCTACAGCTGACGAGGTCACCCTGGCTCCCTGGCGCCTGGGCGCGGGCACGGTGGACCGACTTCGCGCGGCGGGACTGCAGGATGACGCCGCCCTCTTCGATGCGATTGCGACCGCTGCGTCCTGCACGACCTTCTCGCGCATCCGGGTGGCGCTGGCGGCCCTGGGCCTCTGAAGGCGAAGGCAAGGTCAGCGCAGATCGCCAGTGATGGAAGCTCCATCATCGTAGGCTTCTTCGAGCATGCGCAGCTCACGATCGCGGCCCAGGCACGGGG
>DAOMZC010000589.1:0-4678 GCA_035437965.1 Pseudomonadota bacterium | reverse complement strand
GCCAAGACGCTGCCGTCGCTGATCATCCTGTTCGGCTGCGACCACAGCGCCCAGGATCCGCTGCTGACCTTCACCCGCAAGGACTACGCGACGCCGCTCGGCGCGCTGACCACCGATCGCGAGCTCATCGAGGCGGTGCTGACCGACGCCGCCGGGGTGTCGAGCGAGCTCGCCGAGCTGCTCGTCCGCGACGAGTTCCACCACCGCGCCGAGCACTCGCTGGAGTACGCCGCCCTGTGGCTGCGCTTCATCCTGGACGAGCGGGCGCGCCGCGGCATCGTCGAGCCAGCGCCCAAGGTGGTGCCGATCCTGGTCGGCTCGCTGCACGAGCTGGCCAGCCTGCCTCCGGGCAAGGAGACCGCGGCCCACAACACCCACGCCATCGACCACACCCTGCCGCTTTTGCAGCAGCGGGTCGGCGAGCGGCTGGCCCGCGGCGAGACCGTCCTGTGGCTGGGCGCCGGCGATCTGGCGCACGTCGGCCCGCGCTTCGGCGATCTGGAGCCGCTCTCCGACGACGATCGCGACTCGCTGGAGCGGCGCGATCAGGCGACCCTCAAGCCGGTCCTGGCCGGCGACGCCCCGAGCTTCCTCGCCGAGATCCGGCGCGAGCGCGATCGCCGCCGCATCCTCGGCCTGGGCACGATCTACACCCTGCTGCGCGCCTCGCTGGCGACCGCCGGCCAGCTGCGCTGCTATGCGCAGTGCACGGTCGGCCCCGGCTCCTACATCTCGACCGCCACCATCATCTTTCCCTGACCTGCCCGGCCGGCCGCTGCTCTGGGCTCACCGACAGGCGGGGTTGTGATAGGGTCGCGCCATGACTGCGCCACCTGCGGCCCGCCGGCCGGCCGCTGCCAGCTGGATGGCCCGGCGGCGCGCCGGGTGGGGGCTGCCGGTCGCCGGGGCGGTCGCCTTCCGCTATGCCTGCTTTGTCGCGATGCTCGCGCTGTCGCTGTGGGGCGAGGGTCGGCCGGCGCCCCACCTGCCGGATCTGGTGCTCGACCACCTGCCCTACGTGGGCCTCGTCGATCGCTACAACCACTGGCTGCTCACCCTGGCCTACATCCCGCTCGCGCTGGCGCTGCTCGCCGTCGATTGGCGGCGGTTCGTCCGCTATAACGTGACCTCCGGGCTGCTGTCGCTCGCGCGCGGGGTGTGCATCGCGGTCACCGGTCTTGGCCCGGTGCGCGGCCCCGATGTGCACGCCGGCATGTTCTTTGACCCAGGCGGCCGGCCGCGCGCCGACTTCTGGCAGGCGCTCGTCGAGCTGTCCACCCCGGGCGGGCTGTTCGGCAAGGACGCGGCGCACGTGTACCTCACCAAGGACCTGTTCTTCTCGGGGCACACGGGGGTGACTTTCCTTTTGCTGCTGTATCTGTGGCCGCAGCCGCGGCTGCGCTGGCTGATGCTGGTCGGCCACCTGCTGGTGGTGGCGAGCGTGCTGCTGGCCCACCTGCACTACACGATCGACATCATCGGCGCCTACGCGATCGCCTTCTCCCTCTACGTGCTGCGCGAGGGCTACGCGCGGCGCGGCGGGCTAGCTGCTGGCTGAGGTGTAGCTGGCGAGCGCCCGCCGCCACACCCGGCGCGACAGGTATAAGAGCCCCGCCGCAATGGCGACCGCCCAGGCGGCCTGCCACGGCCGCAGCTGGCCGAGCAGCGCATCGGCGGGAAACGAGGTCATCACCGCCAGCGGCAGCACGTAGGTGAACACCACCTGCAGCGCCCCCCGGAACACCGCCCGCGGCCAGCGAGCGAAGTCAAACAGCGACGAGAATAGATACGACAGGTTGTCGATCCGCACCACATAGAACGCGGCGCAGATGACCAGCAGCCAGACCGCGTACAGCATCAGCACCGAGCAGCCCAGGAGCACGACCGCCGCCCCGACCTGCAGCCCCCCCGGTAGCGCCGCCCCGGTCGCCAGGTGCTGGCGGTGCACCGCCAGGGCGATCAGCAAGAGCGCCCCGCCGGCGTCGATGACGTGCCAGGGCTCGAAGCGCGCGGTCGAGACCAGGAACTGCGCGTCGGCGGGCTTGAGGAGCACGAAGTCCAGCGTGCCCTTGCGGATCTGGTCGATCACCGACAGCAGCGAGGGATTGACCGCGCCGTCGAGCACCGCCTTGAGCAGGCAGAAGCAGCCGAACACCACCGCCGCCGGATAAAATCCCCAGCCGCTGATGTCGGTGGTCGTCAGGGTGCCGCCCTGCGCCGCCGCCCGCGCCTTGTACGCGATGAGCAGCGGCAGCGCCGACATGGCCAGCCACACGAGCTGCATCGCCCCCTGGGCGAGAAAGTCCCAGCGGTACTGCATCCCGGCAAGCAGCGACACCCGCAGCTGCAGCCCGAGCAGCCGGCCATACTGCCGCGCCACCGATCGCAGCCGCGCAAGGGGCCCCACGTCAGGCTCCGAAAGCCGCGAAGCGCCGCAGCCCGCGCCGCCACAGCAGCACCACCAGCAGCGCCAGCACCGCGACGTACGCATACTCGATGCCCAGGCTGGTCAGCGCCTGCCCGCGCCCGAGCGCCGTATCGCGCGCCCCGCCCTCGATCGGCCAGCCGAGCAGCATCTTTACCGGCGCGTCGAGCATGTAGCGAAATGGCAGCACGTCGCTCACCCGGCGCAGCCACAGCGGGAACAGCGACAGCGGCATCAGGTACCCCGAGAACAGCGTGTACAGCCCCATCCAGGCGTAGAACAGGCCCACCGCGCTATCGACGTAAAAGGCCAGCATCCCGAGCAGCAGCATGGTCAGGAAGTTGATCGCCCAGGCGCCCGGCAGCGCCAGGACGAACGCCGTGATGAGCCACGGATCGCCGGTCAGCTGGCCGCGCGCCTGGGTGGCCAAAAGGCCGAGCGACAGCGGCAGGACGAGCGCCGCGCGCAGCGGCAGCGGCGCCAGCTGCTCGGCGGTGTAGACCAGGAGCGGCGACACCGGGCGCAAGAGCCGCTGCCCCAGCGTGCCGCTGCGGATGTCCTCGCTCACCTGCCACAGCACCCACGAGCCGGTGAGCAGCCGCAGGAGCAGGGTGATGAGGAAGTAGGCGGTCAGCTCGGCGCTCCCGAGCTGCTCGGGGCCAAGGCGCGCCCCCTGGGCGGCGCTCGACCACAGGACCATGCTGACCAGCGGCATGGTCAGGGTGAGCATCCACACCAGCATCTCGGTGCGGTAGGCCACCGCCTCGGCCAGGCCGATGCGCAGGAGGGTCGGGTAGGCCCGCAGCGACAGGAGCAGATCCTCAAAGGGGCGCGGCGCGCCGGGTCGTGGCGCGCTCATGGCGCCTCGGGGGCGGGTACGGGGGCGGCGGGGCGCGCGAACAGGTCGCGCATGACCTCCTGCAGCGGCGGATCTTCGACCGTCAGATCGGTCACCGGCAGGCGTTCGAGCAGGTGCGCCACCGCGGCGCGCAGCTCGCTGTGGGCGATCTGCAGCACCACCTGGTTCGCGCCGCTGCTCACCACCGTTCCCAGGCGCGCGAGCTCGCCGTCGGGCACCGGACCGGACAGCCGCACCGTGACCCGCTTCTCGGGCCGCAGGAGGTGGACCAGCGCCTTGAGCTCGCCGTCGTAGCGGAGCTGGCCCTGGTCGATGACCAGCACGCGCGGGCACAGCGCCAGCACGTCCTCCATATAGTGGCTGGTGAGCAGCACGGTCGCCGCGTGGCGCTCGTTGTAGGCGCGGATGAACTGCCGCAAAACGACCTGCATCGAGACATCGAGCCCGATGGTCGGCTCGTCGAGGAAGAGCACCCGCGGGCGGTGCAAGAGCGCCGCCACCAGCTCGCACTTCATGCGCTCGCCGAGCGACAGCTGGCGGGTCGGCGTCTTCATGATCTGCGCCAGGTCGAGGAGCTCGGTCAGCTCGCCGAGCATCTGGCGATACTGCGCCGTGGGGATGTCGTAGACGGCGCGGTTGAGCTCGAAGGTGTCGGCCGGCGGCAGATCCCACAAGAGCTGCTGCTTCTGCCCCATGACCAGCGTGATCTGCTTGAGGAACCCGACCTCGCGGCGCTGCGGCGTGTGGCCGACCACCTCGACGCGGCCGCCGGTCGGATGGAGCAGGCCGGCGAGCATCTTCAGCGTGGTGGTCTTGCCGGCGCCGTTGGGACCGAGGAACCCGACGCGCTCGCCGCTGGCGATGCGGAAGCTGAGGCCGCGCACCGCCTGCTTGTCCTCGTACTCGCGGTGAAACAGCGAGCGCATGGCGGCGTACAGGCCGGGCGGGCGCTTGTAGACGCGGTAGTGTTTGTGCAGCTCGCTGACCGCGATCGCCGTCTCGCCGGTGGTGGCGGCCGGTGCGTCGCTGCCCCGGGGCCCGGCCGCGGGCGGCGCGCCGGCGGTGTTCACCGACGCCAGTGCTTGCTCTGTCGTGTGCTCTGCCGCCGCCATTGGTGCGCGTTCATGCTACCACAGCCGCCCACTTCAGGCGCCCTGTACCCTCCACTTTTCCGACGGTAGACCTCGCTGGAAGGGCGGTCCTTGGCTGCTACACTTCGAACATGAGTTCGCTATACGCGCAGCGTCTGTGCCTGCCGGTCTTGCTGTCACTGGGCGCCGGTCTTGGGTGGGGGGGTGCCGGCCGCGCCGACCCCGGCCCGCCGGCTCCGACCCGCGAAGCTGCCCGGCCGGGCCCCGCGGCGAGCCCCACCCCGCTCGCGGACGCGCAGTGGT
>DAOMZC010000588.1:0-4678 GCA_035437965.1 Pseudomonadota bacterium | reverse complement strand
CGAGGCCCGCAGCGAGGCCCCCGCTCCGCCGCCGGTGGCGACCGGCGCCGTGCGCGCCTCATCGCACAGCGAGTTCGGGGCCTCGGGCAGCCCGCCGCCGGCGGAGGCGACCGGCAGCGGGTTCGACTTCGGCAGCTACGGCCGGGTCGGCATCGGCTCGGACCTGCGCGGCCACAGCGGCTACGGCGTCAACGTGGTCTCGCACGGCTCGCGCCTGGAGGAGCCCGCCTATCTTGAGCTGAACTTCTACTACGGCGGCACGATCGGCGACCGCTCGCGGCGCTGGCGCATCGTGTTCGTGCCCGCCTACAGCGGCGACCTGTTCCACACCACCGGCAACTTCTCGCAGAACTTCGCCATCCGCAACGCCTACGCCGAGGTCGAGAACCTGGGCCTGCGCGGGCTGACCCTGTGGGCGGGCTCGCGGCTGTACCGCGGCGACGACGTGTACCTGTTCGACTTCTGGCCCCTGGACGTCCTCAACACCGTCGGCGGCGGCGCGATCTACGCGTTCAACCAGCAGCGGACCCTCATCGCCCTGCACCTGGGCATGAACCGCCTGGACGACCTGTACCAGTTCCAGCAGGTCCAGGTCCCCGCGCGCCGCCTGCCCGGCGACAGCACCGTGCTCACCCCGCAGTCGGCGACCAGCAACGTGACGACCCTGGATCGCCAGCGGCTGGTGATGAGCCTGAAGGGCACCCACTTCCTGCGCAGCCTCAGCTCGCTGCCCAATGGCAAGCTCGTCGTCTACGGCGAGTTCCACTACCTGCCCAAGGGCGAGCGCCAGGCCACCACCCCCGGCCAGCTGCCGGTGCCGCTGGCCGACGACTACGGCTACCTGGTCGGCGCGCAGCTCGGCGGCTGGCTGCGCTCGTTCGTGTTCGCCAACCTGTTCTTCCGCCACGCCGGCGGCCTGGCGGTGTTCGGTGACCTCGGCAAGCCCACCGGCTTCAACGCCGACCAGCGCGCGATCGACGCCCGCGAGTACACAGTGGCCCTGTCGGGCAACTACGAGAGCCGCGCCATTGGCCTCATGACGGCGGCCTACTTCCGCAACTTCAGCGACGGCAGCCCGACCGACAACGGCGGCTTCAACGAGGGGGCGGTAGCGGTGCGGCCGACCGCCTACTTCGGCAAGTACTTCCACACCGCGATTGAGCTCTCCTACCAGGTGCGTCGGCCGCTCACCGTCGACCAGGACCGCGGCACCTACCTCCTGCCGCAGGTCGCGCGGGCGAGCATCATCCCGATCGTGGCGCCGCTCGGCCGCGGCACCTACAGCCGGCCGATCCTTTATGCTGTCTACACGCTGAGCTACCTGAGCAACGACGCCCAGTACTACCTGTTCGAGCCGCAGGACGTGCGCGCCGGCAAGGCGCTGGTCCACTACCTGGGCCTCGGGGCCGAGTGGTGGTTCAATAGCTCCTACCGTTAAGGGGATCGGGCGGATGGCAAAAGGCCGGCCATGGGCCGTGGTGGCAACTCTGCTTCTCGGCTGCGCCGCGCTGCTCGGCGCGCACAGCCTCGCGTTCAACTTCGTCACCGACGACGCCTTCATCTCGTTCGTCTACGCCAGGAACCTCGTCGAGCACGGCGCGCTGGTCTTCAACGTCGGCGAGCGCGTCGAGGGCTACACCAACTTCCTGTGGACGCTGCTCCTCGCCGCCGGCATGGCGGTGCGCATCGCCCCCGAGGTCTCCTCGCGAGTACTCGGGACGCTGGGCGGGGCGCTGACGCTGCTCGTCGCCGCCCGCGCCATGCGGCGGCTGCGCGGGGCCGCCGCGCCGTCGCCGCTGTGGGACGTGCTGCCGGCGCTGATCCTGGCCGGGATCCCGGGCTACGCGTGCTGGTCCTCGGGGGGGCTGGAGACCCAGCTGTTCACGCTGCTGTGCACCGCCGGCGCGACCGCCTACCTGGAGGTCCACCTGGCCGCGGCACCGGCGGGCCTGGGTCGCGCCGGGCTGCTGGTGGGGCTCGCGGCGCTGACCCGGCCCGAGGGCTACCTGCTGCTGGGGCTGCTCGGGCTGCACCGCCTGATCGTGAAGCTGCGGGCCCACGCGAGCCTGCGCGAGCGCCTGGTGCCGACGGGCGAGGAGCTGCGCTTCGTCGCCTGCTTCCTGCTCCTCACCGTGCCGCACCTTTTGTGGCGGCGGAGCTACTACGGCTACTGGGTCCCCAACACGTTCTACATCAAGTCCTCGGGCGGCGCGGCGGCGTGGAGCCAGGGGCTTTACTACCTGCTGGCGTTCGCGCGCGATCAGAAGCTGTTCGTGCTGCCGCTCCTATGGACCGTGGGGCTCGCCCGGCGGGTGGACGCCGGGGCGCAGCGGCGCTACCTGGCGCTCGGGGCGGTGACCTACCTGTGGACCGCGGCGTTCCTCCTGTACGTGGTCAGCGTCGGCGGCGACTTCATGGGCCTTTACCGCTTCGTGCTGCCGATCGTGCCGCTCAACGTGCTGTGCGGAGCGCTCGGGCTGTGGCGGCTGGGCGCGGCCTCGGCGTCGCCTTCGGGGTCGCAGTCGGCGGCGTCTTCGGGGCCGCAGCCGGGGTCATCGTCAGGGACGCCTTCGGGCGAGGCGCCGGTCCGCGGGTGGGCGCTCGGGCTGACCGCGCTGCTGCTGGGGCTGCACGCGGTGAACACCTACTTCGTCGATCGGCACGCGCTCACGTTCATCGGCGCCGATCGCGGCATCGATACCCCCGGCTACCTGCGCTACTACACGAGCGATCGGGCGGCGATCGGCAAGTGGCTGGGCCAGAACGTGCGGCCGGACGACTACCAGGTGGTCGGCGGCGCCGGCGCCCAGGTCTACTACGCCGGCATCCGCGCGCTCGACAGCTTCGGGCTGTCCGACGCCTACGTCGCGCACAAGGTGGCGCCGGTGTCGACCCGGCCCGGGCACCAGAAGTTCGCCCCGCTCGACTACGTGCTGGCGCAGCACCCGACGATCCTGACCTACAACGTCTACCGCATCCTCGACGCCCCCTACCAGCCGAGCCCCGGCGAGGTCGCCCTGTGGCGCGGCCACGGCTTCCACTACGTCAGCGTGCAGATCCCCGGGCTGTCCAAGCCGTGGTATTCGTTCCTCAAGCGCCTCGATCGCAGCCTCGGCCCGCTGCCCAAGGCTGACGATCTGGACTGACCGCCGCGAAAGGAACCGGCCATGCCCAGCCCGCAGATCGCCAGCCCGCAGGTCCCAAGCCCGCAGGTGGAAAGAGCCCTCGCCGAGTTTCACCGCACCCGCGAGCAGCACCTGCAGGACCTGTGCACCCTGGTGCGCATCCCCAGCGTCTCGTTCGCCGGCTTCCCCGAAGAGGAGGTACTGCGCAGCGCCCACGCCACCTGTGAGCTCCTGCGCGCCCGCGGCTTCGACAAGGTGCGCCTCCTCGAGCTCCCCGGCGTCCACCCCTACGTCTACGGCGAGCACTGCCACGCCCCCGGCAAGCCGACGCTGCTCCTGTACGCCCACCACGATGTGCAGCCGGCCGGCGACGAGGACGCCTGGCGCACCCCGCCGTTCGAGCCGACCGAGCGCGACGGCCGCCTGCTGGGCCGCGGCACCGCCGACGACAAGGCCGGGATCGTCATCCACACCGCGGCGCTCGCCAGCTACCTCGGCGCCGGCCTCGCGCTGCCGCTCAACCTCAAGATCCTCGTCGAAGGCGAGGAAGAGATCGGCTCCAACCACCTCGACGAGTTCGTCGCGCAGTACGCCGAGCTCCTCGCCGCCGACGCCATGGTCCTCACCGACACCAGCAACTTCGACGTCGGCGTGCCCTCGATCACCACCAGCCTGCGCGGCCTGTGCGGCCTGGACATCGAGGTCAAGTCGATGCAGCAGTCGGTCCACTCGGGCATGTGGGGCGGCCCGCTGCCCGACGCCGGGCTCGCCCTGGCCAAGATCCTCGCCTCCCTCAGCGACGACGACGGCCGCATCGCGGTGCCCGGCATCTACGACCGCGTGCGCCCGCTCACCGCGCTTGAGGAAGACAGCTTCGCCGCCCTCCCCTTCAACAAGTACATCTTCCGCCAGCAAGCCGGACTGCTGGCAGGCGTGCCGCTGCTCCGCAGCAGCCACCCAAACCCCTGGATCTCGATCTGGCGCCAGCCGTCGCTAGCCATCAACGCCATCGAGGTCTCAAGCCGCAAGGACGCCCGCAACATCACCAACGGCAGCGCCTGGGCGCGCCTGGGCGTGCGCCTGGTCCCCGACATGGACCCGCTACAGACCCAGCAAGCGGTCATCGACCACATCCACAAGCAAAAGCCATTCGGCGTCCAGGTCACCATCACCTCCGACCCGCCGAGCCGCCCCTGGCACTGCGCCCCCGAGCACCCCGCCTTCCAGGCCGCCCTGCGCGCCCTGGAGGCCGGCTACGGCCGACGCGCCGTCACCATCGGCTGCGGCGGCTCGATCCCGTTCGTCGAGCCGCTGTCGGTTCGCCTGGGCGGCGTGCCCGCCCTGCTAATCGGCGTCGAAGACCCCTACACCAACGCCCACTCCGAAAACGAGAGCCTGTGCCTCGCCGACTGGGCCAGCGCCATCCGCAGCGCCATCCACCTTTACGCCGAGCTGTCACGCACCCTATAGCCCTCCTCTTGGTCACCCCTGCAACCCTCTTCGGGAGCCAAAGCCGTGGGCCGACCGGAGATCCTTTTTTGTCAGCGCAGCTG
>DAOMZC010000587.1:0-4680 GCA_035437965.1 Pseudomonadota bacterium | reverse complement strand
ACGAAGAGCAGGAGCACGAGCGCGCTGAGCGCACCCACCGCGGTCACCGCCGGCATGGGCGACGGCGATCCCGATCCCGAGGCGCGCCTCCTGGCCGCCACCATCCCGGGGCTCGGGGTGCGCGTGGCCTCGGTCTACGTCCCCAACGGTCAGAGCATCGACTCGGACAAGTACGCCTACAAGCTGCGCTGGCTGCAGCGGCTGGTCGCCTATTTAGAGAAGCAGCCGCCCCCGGGCGAAGGCCCGCCGCTCCTTCTGTGCGGCGACTTCAACATCGCCCCCGGCGACAACGACATCTACGATCCGGTGGGCTGGCGCGACACGGTGATCTGCCACAAGGACGCGCGCGAGGCGCTCGGCCGGGTCAGCGCGCTCGGCTTTGTCGATACGCTGCGCAAGGTCCACCCCGACAAGACCGTGTACACGTACTGGGACTACCGCGGCCTGTCGTTCCCCAAAAACCTCGGGCTGCGCATCGACCACGTGCTCGCCGCCCCGGCGCTGGCCGAGCGCTGCCTCGATGTCCTTGTCGATCGCCAGGCGCGAAAAGGCGACAAGCCCTCGGATCACGTGCCGGTGCTGGTCCGCTTCCGCCGCGCTCCCGTCGGAGCCTAAGAAAAAAACGCAAAAGAACGCAAAAGAACGCGGCACCTGTTGCGAAATAGCATTGACTTTTAGTTCACGGTCCGTAGAGTGCTTATCACCTCAGTTGATGCGGGGTGGAGCAGCCTGGTAGCTCGTCGGGCTCATAACCCGAAGGTCGGAGGTTCAAATCCTCCCCCCGCTACTTAATCCGTTCATCGCCGCCCTGGAATTATCTCTCCAGGGCGGCGATGGCGTTTTCAGGGCCTGAAGTCGCTGGCTTACTTCGCCAGCGCGGCTTCGGGCCGGGCAACGGCGCTCTCCCGCTGCACCGGGATTCCGAAGCGCCGCAGCTTGTCATGCAGCGTCGACTTGGGCACCGCCAGGAGCTCCGCCGCGGCGCGACAGTTGCCGCCGGTCTGGGCGAGCGCCGCTACATAGATCTCGCGCTCGAGCTCGGCGAAGCGGCGCCCGCGCAGCTGGACCGCGCCCTCGGGACCTGCGACCTCTGCCGACTCGCCCACCAGATCGCTGGCGAGCAGCCGCGGCCCGGTGGCAAGGTGCGCGGCGCGCAGCACCGCGTGGCGCAGCTGGCGGACGTTGCCCGGCCACGGTCGGCGCATGACGACTGCGAGCTCGGCGTCGGTAATCTCGCGCGGCAGCACCGTCCCGCCGAGCTCGCCGAGGAAGTGGCGGACGAGCAGCGGGATGTCGACGGCGCGCTGGCGCAGCGGCGGGGTGACGATCTCCAGGCCGCACAGCCGGTAGTACAGATCGGCGCGGAAGGTCCCGCGGGCCACCGCCGCCTGCAGGTCGCCGTGCGTCGCCGCGACGATGCGGACGTCGACCGGGAGCTCGCGGCTGCTGCCCACCGGACGGATCGCCCGGCTCTCCAGCGCCCGCAACAGCCGCGGCTGCAGCTCCAGCGGCAGCTCGGCGACCTCGTCGAGGAACAGGGTGCCGCCGTCGGCCTCGCCGAAGCAGCCGAGGTGCCGGCGCTGCGCCCCGGTGAACGCGCCGCGCTCGTGCCCGAACAGCTCGCTCTCGATGAGCTCGCGCGGCAGGGCGCCGCAGTTTACCGCGATCAGCTCGCCGCGGCGGCCGCTCTGCTCGTGCAGCGAGCGCGCCACCAGCTCCTTGCCGGTCCCGCTCTCGCCGAGGATCAGCACCGGCAGCCCCGTCGGCGCGAAACGCTCGATCTGCTGCCGCACGCGGACCATCGCGGCGCTGTCGCCAAGCAAGAGCGGCGCCTTGTCGCCGGCGCACAGGCGCAGCTGCAGCCCGCCGAGCTGCAGGCAGCCGCCGAGCAGCAGCTCGCCCTGCTGCACCCGCGCGCCGTTCAAGAAGGTCCCGTTGCGCGAGCCGCGATCGGCGACCCGCAGGCAGTCGCCGTCCGGGCTGAGCAGCGCGTGCTGCTGCGAGATGTAGGGGTCGACGAGGATCCAGTCGTTGTCGGCGCCGCTGCCCACCCGCGTCGGGCGGGTGATCGCCCGCGTCTCCCCGCTGCTGGTGCGCAGGACCAGCGCCTCACGCGCGGTGCGCGGACGCGACACGCTACTTCCAAGCAGCGGCGTCCGGCCATCGGCGAGGCGCGAGCGGCTCCCGAGCGCCGGCGGTCCGCCGTCGGCCGCCTGGCTGGGCGGTGGCGACGGAAAAGGGAGCGCGCGATTGAAGTCACCGAGATCAGCGGGTCGGGGTCGCAGCATGCGGGAAGCCTCCGGCGAGCGTTGCCGCCGCAGCGGCTGGGAAGGCCCGCTGCCGGCGCGATAGGGTGCGATGGGGTGCGATGTAGGGAGGTATCGTGCGGAGGGCGGCAAAAGTTGCTAACTTGCGGTAAGAACTACTCTTTTTCGGGTCCCTGCGATGTCCAACCTATTAATACGCGCCCTGCACCGCCCCCTCCGCCTGCGCATCGTGGCCGCGGTCGCCCCCCAGGTCTGCCAGACCGCGGCTGACCGCCACCGCACCAGCGCCGCCGCCACCTGCGCGCTCGGCCGCGGCCTGCTCGGGGGGGTGCTCCTGTCGACGATCACCCCCGGCGAGCGGGTCACCATCCAGCTCGTCGCCAACGGCCCGCTCAAGGGCCTCACAGTGGACGCCTACGACGACGGCGCGGTGCGCGGCTACCCGCTGGCGGCGCAGGCCTGCGCCGAGCGGCCGATGAACAAGCGCCAGATCCTGGCCAACCTCATCGGTCGTGACGGCGTGGTGAACCTGGTGCGCGACGTCGGCCTCAAAGAGCGGCTGCAGGGCCAGGTGTCGCTGGTCACCAGCGAGGTCGACGAGGACCTGGAGGCCTACCTCCGCCAGTCCGAGCAGATCCAGTCGGCGCTGGGCTGCGAGCTCGTCATGGACGCGGCCGGTCAGGTGCTGGCCGCCGGCGGCGTGCTGCTGCAGTGCCTGCCCGAGGCCCCGCCCGAGACCGCGGTCGCCCTGCGCGAGGCCCAGCACGCGCTGCGCGGCGGCGATCTGTACGACCGGCTGCGCGCCGGCCCGGCGACGCCGCTCGAGCTGGCGCAGCTGCTGCTTGGTCCCTACGCCGCCGACCTCGAGCCGCAGGACGAGCGCCCGGTGGTGTTCCGCTGCCGCTGCGACCGCGAGCGCATCGAGGCCATGATCGCCGGCCAGGACCTGGGCGACCTCGACGAGATGATCGCCGAAGGGCAGGCCGAGGTGACCTGCAACTACTGCAGCGAGGTCTACGTCATCCCGCGCGAAGATCTGGTCCGCCTGCGCGAGCTGAAGCAGGCGCGGGTGAAGAACTGATGGCGACCCACTCCCTTCCCTACCTGCGCATCTCCGAGGAAGTCACCGCGGCGCTCGCCGCCGATCAGCCGGTGGTGGCGCTGGAATCGACGCTGCTCGCCCACGGGCTGCCGTGGCCGCAGAACCTCGAGGTCGGCTCGGTGTCCGAGGCCACGGTGCGCGCGGCGGGAGCGGTCCCGGCCACGGTGGCGGTGCTCGGCGGGCGGCTGTGCATCGGGCTCTCGGCGAGCGAGCTGGAGCGGGTGGCGCGCGGACCGCTGAGCAAGGCGGCGGTGGCCGATCTGGGTCCGCTGCTCGCCAGCGGCGGTGACGGGGCGACCACGGTGTCGGCGACCGTGGTCGCGGCGGCGCGGGCCGGGGTGCGGCTGTTCGCCACCGGCGGCATCGGCGGTGTGCACCGCGGCGATGGGCTGGATGTCTCGTGCGACCTGACGACCCTGGCCAACCACCCGGTGGCGGTGGTCTCGGCGGGGGCCAAGGCGATCCTCGATCTGCCGCGCACGCTTGAGTACCTGGAGACGCTCGGGGTCCCGGTGGTCGGCTACCGCACCGACGACTTCCCCGGGTTTTATACGACATCGACCGGGCTGCGGCTCGCCCATCGGGTGGACTCGCCGGAGACCGCCGCCGCGCTGTTCGCCGCCCACCTGCAGGTCCACCCGAGCCGCGGGCTGTTGCTGGTAAACCCCATCCCGGCCGCCGACGCGCTGGACGCGGAGCTCGTCGAGCGGGCGATCGACACCGCGCTGCGGGCGGCCGCCAGCGCCGGCGTCAGCGGCAAGCAGCTGACGCCGTTCCTGCTGGCGCGGATCGCCGAGAGCACGGCGCTGGAGAGCCTGCGCAGTAACCGCGCGCTGGTCCTGCACAACGTCGGGGTCGCGGCGGCGATCGCGGTCGCCTTCTGGTCGCGGTCCCGCTCGGCGGTCCGCCCGGCGGAGCCCGAGCAGCGCGGTCGGGGCGGCTCTCCCGACCAGGCGCGCGATGCCGGCTGACCGTCCCAAGCGCCTGTTTACCGTCGCGACATCCGATCCGCGCGAGCTCGGACCGTTCCTCAAGGCCCGGCTCGGCGGGCCGCCTGCTGCCGCCGCGCAGCTCCTGGCCGAGGGGGCGGTGTTCGTCGGCCGCACGCGGGCGCAGGGACCAGCCCAGGTGCTGACGCCGGGAGCGCGGGTCACCGTGTACACCGCCGGGACGGGTCGGCGCGACCCGGCGCCCGCCCTGCTGGCGCGGCTCACCGATGAAGCGGTGCTGGTGCTCGACAAGCCGGCCGGCCTGAGTACCCAGCCGGGGCGCCGCGGCGGGCCGTCGCTGCAAGCGCTGTTGCCGGCCGGC
>DAOMZC010000586.1:0-4691 GCA_035437965.1 Pseudomonadota bacterium | reverse complement strand
TGGGAAACAGTTCCTGCAGAGAGCGCTGATGCCTTGGGCATTGCGCACACGGTCATAGCTCGTTGTCGGCGGCGCCCAGCCACTGCTCGGCAGTCAGGCGGTAGAGCCAGTGCGCCGGGTCGATATAGTCCGCCGCAGCGGGCGCCGCCGCGGCGCTTGCCCCGGCGGCAGCGCCGTCCTCGGCTGCAGGCTCAGCGGGCGCTGAAAGCTCGGCGGCTTTGGGGCGGGCCATGAGAAGGTCCGCGCCCGGATCGGGGGCAGCGGGCGGAACTGGAGTATCGGGCGGCACGGACCTGCTCTTTCCGACGTGGCAACGGCCTAAATGGTTTGTGCTACTTTACCACGTGATACTACGGAGCCCGTGATGACGCCGAATAAAGAGCAGGTGATGTTAGAGCTACTCAAAGACGCCTGGGTGTACGTCCAGCTGGACCCGCGCCGCCAGGGCGTCGAGCTGCCCGAGTTCCTGCGCCAGGAGCCGCGCCTGGTCCTGCAGTACGGCTACAACATGCCGGTTCCGATCCATGACCTCGTCATCGACGAGCAGGGGATCAAGGCGACCCTGTCGTTCCGCCGCGTCTCGCACAGCACCGTCGTTCCGTGGTCGGCGGTGTTCGCGATCACCGACGGCGATCAGCGCGGCTACCTGTGGGAGGCCGATCTGCCCGCCGACCTCAACCTGGAGGCCGAGCTGGCCCCTGATCGAGACCGCGCCGCCAAGCCGGCCGCCGCGCCCGCCAAGCTGGAGCCAGCCGCTGGCGAGCCGGCCAAGCCTGGCGAGCCCGCCCGGCCCGCTCTCGGCCAGAGCCGTCCCGGCGCCGCCGGCAAGAAGCCGCGCCCGAGCCACCTGAAGCTGGTCGACTGATATCGCCAACAAGCTTGCCGCCATCTGATATTTACTGCGCCCCGCGTGTATCGTCCGCGGGGTTTTTCCCTTAGTACATTGGGGGAGCTCGGTTTTATGGAGGTCCAGGTTATGCGCACGCGCGCAGCTCGTTTTGTCGCTACGGTCATGCCTTTGAAGTCGATCGCAAGATTCACCGGTCGCTGGGTCCTGCTGAGCGCGGGACTCCTCGGGGGCCTCGGACAGCCGGCGGCGGCCCAGAGCACGGCTCCGCCGTCCGGCGCCAAGGCAGCGCCGACGGCTCCCGCGCCGACGGCTCCAGAGCCGGCCTCGCCGGTCAACCTTGCCGTCGAGCCCGCACCGGTCAACCAGCGGGTGCTCAGCTTCGAAGAGGCGCTGCTCCTCGCCGACAAGCAGAGCCGCGATCTGCTCGCCGCCCGCGAGCACCTGCGCGGCGCCTACGCCGATGTCGAGCGCGCCCGCGCCGCGCTACTCCCGACGGTAAGCGCCCAGGGCAAGCTGACCATCAACGAGCCCGAGGTCTCGCTGACCCTGGATCAGAGCGGCTCGGTCTTCGGCAGCGCCTACCAGGGAGCGCAGATCCTCGACCTCCAGCTGGCCAACGGCAGCGCCGGCACGCGCGGCCCCGCGGCGTCGGTGCTGTACAACACCTACTGCAACAACACCGATCCGAACCGCGTGATCGCGGGGGGCGTCCAGCAGGTCTGCGGCATGCTGTCAAACCCCAGCGCCACCAACGTCGATGCGGCGATCAGTGCCGCCAATGTCTCGGCGACGATCGTGCCGCGGTTCCAGCTCGACGGCGGTCTCAACGTCAACATCCCGCTCGTGGTGCCCTCGGCGTACCCGGCGCTGTCGGGGGCCAAGATCACCTACCGGGCGCAGGAGAAGCAGCTGGCGGTGACCACCGTGCAGGTGCTGCAGAACGTCGCGGTGATGTTCTTCCAGGCCGCCGGTCTGGAGGAGGTCGTGATGGCCCGCCAGAACGCGATCGGCGTCGCCCAGAAGACCCTCGATGACGCGCGCATCCGCCTGTCGGCCGGAGTGGCCAACCGCGTCGACGTCACGCGCGCCGAGCAGGCGGTGATCAAGGCCAAGCAGGACCTCCTGGAGTCGCAGGGCAGCCGCGGGACGGCGTACCTCAAGCTTTCGACGCTGCTCAAGCTGCAGGCCGGCAGCTTCAAGGTCCAGCCGCCGCCCGAGCCGCCGCCCGAGTCCGGCGAGACCGGCCAGCTGATCAACCAGGCGCTGAGCCAGCGTCCCGAGCTGGCCAACCTGGAGCTCGTCGGCCGCGCCGCTTCCGAGCAGGCCAAGGCGGCTCTGTGGCGCTGGGCGCCGACGCTGTCGGGGTTTGGCAACGTCCGCCTGACCAACGCGACCGGCTTCTCCGGCCGGGTGGACTACTACGCGGCGGGCCTGCAGCTCGACTGGCAGCTCTTCGACGGGCTCATTCGCGAGTCGCAGCGTCACCAGTTCGAGTCGCAGCGCCGCGAGACCGAGCTCCGCCTGGAGCTGTTCCGGGAGCAGGTCGCCGACGAAGTGACGGTCGCGCGCAGCAACCTGGTGATCCGTCGCCGGGGACTCGCTGCGGCGCAGAGCTCGGTGATGCTGGCCAAGGAGGCGCTCGGCCTGGTGCGCGTGCAGTACGAGGCCGGGACCGCGACCCAGCTCGACCTGCTCACCGCCCAGGACAAGCTCGTCCAGGCCGACGTCGGGCTGGCCCAGGCCCGCTTTGACCTGTCGCTGTCGGCG
This sequence comes from Pseudomonadota bacterium, assembly GCA_035437965.1. GTDB lineage: Bacteria > Myxococcota_A > Polyangia > Palsa-1104 > JAEUJZ01 > CALFML01. The sequence goes on along the minus strand of DAOMZC010000586.1, from coordinate 2,074 downwards.
TTCGACCTGCGCCGGGCGCTGGGTGACTCGCTGAGCGCCAACGCCCCCCGCTAGCCGCTACGGCGCGAGCTGCTCGACGATGCCGACGAGCTTCTTGGGGGGGACGAGGGGCCGCCGGCCGGGCTCGTAGCCGGTCAGCTCGAACTCTGCCTTGCCGAGCTCGGTCTCACCTTCGACGCGCAGGGGGAGCCGGGCGGCATCGTCGGTGATCCACAGCGTCGCGGTGCGCGGCGGGCGGCCGATCTTGACGCCGGTTTCACTGATCCGCTCGCCGCGGCAGAGGAGCTTGACCGCCTGCCGGGTGCCCAGGGTGGTGCCGAGCTCCTCGCGGCCGACGACCTCTATGGTGCCCTGGTAGAAGGCGGTGCCGTCCATGACGACGAGCTCCAGCTTGTCTCCAGTGCGCAGGCGGGCGACGCGCAGGAGCATGAGCACCGCCAGCGGCTCCAGCGGCTGGCTGGGCAGGACCCCCGACCACTCCTTGTCGCGGCCAGGCTGCTTGACGTGGATGGCGACCCGGCGATCGGTGACTTCGATGATCGCGGTGCGAGTGCGCAGACCGCTCTCGACAAGCTGCATGCGCCGCGGCAGCCACGTCGCGGCGTCGAGCACCAGGCGGTAGTCCTCGTGCAGGCCGGTGAGCGCCTTGGCGAAGCCGGTGGCCTCGGCCTCGGCGATGACGTTGATGACAGGTCCCTCGGGCCCGGCGGTCGGCGGCGACACCGCCATGCGCGCCCGCCCCGCATCGACCGAGCCGAGGAACTTGAGGCTGAAGGTGAACCCCTCGCCCTGCCGGGCCCGCGGTGCCGACTGCGCCGCCGCATCTGGGCCGCCGCTAAAGGCCATCAGCCCACCGAGCAGGCTTAGCCCCAGCGCGACGGGCAGCACCGCCGGCCAGCGGCGGCGTCGGTCAGCCGCTCCGGCCGCCGCTGAAGGCGAGCGAGCGGCTGAAGGCGAGCGATCGATTGAAAAGGCGTGCACTTCGGTCCTTTGGTTTGCCATCGGCGAGGTCATGCTGTGCCGAAATGGACGCCTTGCGGGGGCCCTCATTCAGCGAGTATACAGAGACCATGCTCGGCAAAAATAGCCTGGGGTGCTGGGTGCCGCGGGCGCGGCGGGGGACAAGGTGAGCGGGGCGGCGGAACGAGCCGGCTGGCCGCTGGGGCTCACCCTCGGGGATCCGTGCGGCATCGGGCCCGAGCTGTGGGTCCGCATCTTGTGCGAGGAGCGGACCCGGCCAGGCTGGGTGGAGCTGCCGCCGCTCGTGCTCTTTGGCGATGTCGAGCTGCTCGAGCGCACCGCCCGGACTCTCGGCCGCAGCGCCGAGTGGCAGGCTACCAGCAGGGAGCTCCGGCTCGTCGAAGTGACCCGGCTCGCGACCGCCGACGCCGAGCCCGGTCGTCCGACCGCCACGAGCGGCGCCGCGCAGCTTGCTTACCTGGAGGCGGCGATCAGCGCAGCGGTCCGCGGCGAGCTCGCCGGCCTGTGCACCGCGCCGATCCACAAGGCCTCGGCCAAGGCGGCGGGGCTCGGCTTTCCCGGTCACACCGAGCTCCTGGCGGCGCGCCTGCCCGGCGCCGGTCAGGTAGTGATGATGCTGGCCGGGCCGAGCCTGCGCGTCGCCCTGTGCACGACCCACCTGCCGCTTTCCGCCGTGCCGCAGGCGCTGACCCCAGGCGGGATCGCGCAGATCCTGCGGACGACGGCGCTCTCGCTCCACCGCGACTTCGCCATCCCGGCGCCGCGCCTGTGGGTCGCCGGCCTCAACCCGCACGCCGGCGAGTCCGGTCACTTCGGCGACGAGGAGTCGCGCATCATCGCGCCGGCCATCGCGGCCGCCCTCGCCCTGCCCGAGCTGCGGGCGATCGCGGGCCTGCGCATCGACGGCCCGCTCGTGCCCGATGCGGTCTTCCGCGCCGCCGTCCACCCGCCGGCTCCCAGCGAGCGCCCCGACGCGGTGGTCGCCATGTACCACGATCAGGGCCTTATTCCCCTCAAGCTCATCGACTTCGATGAGGCGGTGAACGTCTCGCTCGGCCTCTCGGTGGTTCGCACCTCGCCGGATCACGGCGTC
>DAOMZC010000585.1:0-4699 GCA_035437965.1 Pseudomonadota bacterium | reverse complement strand
CAGCACGTGGCGGGTCTGCGGGTCGATGACCAGCGCCGCGGCCTGCGGGCCGTGCTCAAGGGCCAGGATCGCCCCCTCGCGCCCGAGGCTGCCGACCCGCACGTGCACGACATCGCCCGGGGCGAAGCGCTGCGCGGCGAGCAGCGCCTTGGGGTTATAGCGGTCGTTTACCATCGCCAGGCGCAGCGAGCCCGTCGTCGCCCCCAGATCGACCATCGCCCAGCCGGGCTGCCCCTCGCCCTCACCGTCGATGACCTTGGTGACCACGCCGTCGACCAGGCGGCCCACCGGCGGCCCGCTCGGGTACTCCTTCTTGAGCTGCGCGAGGTGCGCGGTCAGCGCCGCTCCCTCGAGCTTGCGCTGGCGACCGCGGTAGCCGTTGCGCTCATCGAGCTTCTGCAGGCCGTGCTCCAGCGCCTCGCGCGCCGCCCGCTGCACCGCCAGGTCACAGGTCGTGCGGACGTTAAGCCCCAGGTAGGGGATGCGCGCGGCGGGATACTTCTCGGTCAGCGTCTTTTCCACCTCGTCGACGAACTCGGGGGCGAGGGTCGACAGCGGCGGCGGCTCTTTGACAAGGCGAATCGGCTCCTCGGCGAACTTCTGCGCCTCCTCCTGCGAGATGTGGTGGTAGCGCGCCATCTGCGACAGCACGTAGCGCTGGCGGTTCTTGGCCCGCTCGGGGTTGCGGCGCGGCGAGATCTCCTCGGGGCCCTTGGGCAGCGACGCGAGCACCGCGGCCTCGCCGGCATTTACATCGCTCACCGACTTGCCGAAGTAAAACCGCGCCGCCTCCTCGACGCCGAAGCGGCCGTGCCCGAATGAGATCTGGTTCAGGTACAGCCACAGGATCTCTTCCTTGTCGTGGAGGTTGCGCTCAAGGCGCAGCGCCAGGTACATCTCCTGGACCTTGCGGCGCAGGCTGCGCTCGCTGCTCTTTAGCACGTAGGTCTTTACCAGCTGCTGGGTGATCGTCGAGGCGCCGCGCAGGTGGCGGCCCTGCAGGAAGCTCTGGATGACGGCGCGCACCATGCCCATGTAGTTGAGCCCGCGGTGCTGGAAGAACTCGGCGTCCTCGGCGTCGACGAACGCGTTGATCACCACCCGCGGGATGCGCTCGCGGGGGACGACGGTGCGGCGCTCTTCATACAGCTCGCCGATGAGCTGACCGTCGCTGGCGAGCACGCGGGTGACGATCTTGGGGTGGTAGTCGCTGATCTTGTCGATCGTCGGCAGCGACTTGTCCGAGGTGTAGTAGATGAACACCCCCGCGGCGCCGGCGACGGCGAGGAAGCCGAGCACGAAGCCGACAAAGAGGAGCTTGCGGATGAGCGCCCAGGCGCGCGTCCCGCGGCCCGACTGACCCGGCAAGAGCAGCCGGCCCGAGCGCGGGCCGCGGCTCGCGCCGCCAAGGCCCGAGTTCCCAAGGCCCGAAGATGAACGATCGTGAGGTCTTTTCGAGGATGCCATGCTGTTCCGGGCGGCCCCTGGGCGCGCCACGGCGTGAGTCTAGCTTGCCGACCTCGGCTCGGGTAGTGACTTGGCCAGCCGGCCGCTGCGGCTGGCGATTGCGCGGGCCGCCGGCTAGCGCGCGACGACCCGAGGCGGCGGACCGATCCGCCAGATCGGGTCGGGCGAGTCGAGCAGGTAGCTCGGGACGCCGAACTCATCGGGGCGCAGGATGGTGCCTTGATCGAGCGTCAGGATGCGGAAGCTCTCGTCGAAGCGGCCCAGCCGGCCGGCGTAGTTATAGAAGCGGCCGATGGTCAGCTGGGTGCGCAGTGCCGTCTTTTGCGGCTCGGGCACCTCCAGCTCGATGTCGTAGGACTCCGACGAGCTGAAATAGCGAAACTGCAGCCCGTCGTGGGTGAAGAACTTGAGCTCGCCGCACCAGCGGACCCAGCGGCCGTCGTAATAGTGGGCCCAGCGGGCCGATTTTTCGGTCAAAGTCAGGGTCCGCAGGACGAAGATCGAATAGGTCTCGGCCTGGTCGGCATCGATATAGACCGGCGCCAGCGAGCCGTTGGGGGGCTGGCTGACCGCGCCGGGCACGAGCCGCGGGTCGGGCCGGGCGGACGACTCGGCAGCTGGTAGCGGCACCGGCGCCGAGCCCGTGCACGCAGCCGCCCAGACCGACAGCACGCCAACGCCCAGCGCGCCGACGCCGTGGCGACAGAAAGCGCCGACGTCGCAGCGGCGCGGAGAGGGCGGCATCTTCGGGCGCGACACCCTCAGAGTATCCAGCAGCCGGGCCGCAAGGGCAATCGTGTGTTCGGGTCGAACCCGACGTGCGCTTGGGCCGACGTGGTCCGGCATCGACTGTTCGGGTCGAAGCCAATTGAAGCCCAGTATCGAATTATCGTCGGTAAGCCCCGGATTGGCGCTAATTTGACATAATATACATTATCGGCAGTTTAGGGCAGTTACGAGCCGTGAATTGACCGTCTCGTCCGCTTGGCGCTACCGTTGGGCATGGGCGGTCTTTCTCGGCGAGTGGGCGCCCCAGCGCGCCTGGGTCAGGCCATCGCAGCGCTCACCGCGCTGGCCTTTGCCGCGGCCGGATGCAGCTACAGGTCAAGCTACGTGGCGCCGGCCGATGGTCGAGCCCGCGTCGTCTGGGGCCCCGGCGACACGCCCACCCTGGAGCTCGTCGGCACGCTGTCCAGCCAGTGCAGCAGCGAGCTGTCCCAGATCCTTTCTCCCCAGGCGCCGCCGCTCGTTCGCAGCTACGTCACCCTGCAGCCGGCCGAGTACTGGGTCCCGCGCTATTACGGCTCGCCCATCATCGTCGTCCGCCCGGGCCTGGCGCCGCCTTTCACGCGCTTTCCGGTGTTCGTTCCGGGTTTTGGCGCGCCGCATCTGCCGCCGCCCGTGCGCGTCAGCGGCGGTCTGGTGCGCGCCGGCGGCAGCGTGCACGCAAGCGGCGGCTCGGCGCGCGGCGGCGGCAGCGGCTCGGGGAACTTCGGCAAGGAAGGCGGCGCGCTGGTGATCATCCTGGCCGTCATCACGCTCTCGGTGCTGCCCGCGGTGGCCTTGGGGCTGGCGGCCTCGATGCCCGAGTCGGCCAAGAAGACCTCCGGCGCGATCGATCTCGCCAACGCCTATAACGACCTGGCGCGGACCGACGGGTCGCCGTGCACCCCGGCGCCGCCGCCGCTGTCGCCGCCCGGGTTCCCGCCGGGAACGCTGACGCAGCCGGAGCCCCAGCAATGACCGCCACCATGTCGGCTACCCCGTCGGCCTCTGTGAAAATGAACCAGGCCGTCGCCGGCGTCTGCTGCCTGGCGCTGCTCGGCGCGCTGCTGCCGACCGGCTGCGCGACGACGAGCTACGCGCCGAGCGTGGTGGCACGCGGCGAAATCACCCTGCGCTACGGCAACCGCTTCGAGCTGGTCGCCGGCCAGAAGCCGCTGACCCACGGCCTCCTCTACAAAGACCTGCCCGAGTACGTGCGCTGCGTCCCCGAGGCGGCTCGCCACGCCCGGCAGGCCCAGCAGAGCGGCCGCGGCGCCGTGGCTCTATCGGTCCTCGGGGCGGTCATCGGCGTAAGCGGCCTGTTTGGCCTCTACGGCCTGTACGACCGTGACAACCTGCTGCCCTGGCTGGCCGGCGGAGTGAGCCTGGGGATCGTCGGGGCGACCCTGGCCGGCCTCTCATACAGGCTGAAAAACCACGCCAACGGCCACGCCGTCGACGCCGTGAACTACTACAACGACGCCGTGGGCAGCCTCGGCGCGACCTGCGCTGACCTGCGCTACCCCGAGCCCGCCGGCCCGCTGCCCGGTCCGCCCGCCGAGCTCCCCGCGGGCGATCAGCTGCCGCCGCCGCCGCTGGCCCCCGCTTCAATATCCAGTTATATAAGCAAGCCGTCCGCCTCTGGCGATTGACTACGGGTTGCGGTGCGCGGGCGACCGGCGATATACAAAGCTCGCGCGCGGGCGTGCCCCATCAGCCCCATCATTATCGGTAGCTGAGGTAGAGTCCGTCGCGCAGAACGGATACGCCCATGACCCCTGCCCCGCCTCCTTCATCCCAAACCGCCGCCTCCCCGATAGCCCAGACCGGCGCCCGCCTGACTGGACTGGTCGAGGTCATGAACCGCCTGCTCGCCGAGGACGGCTGCCCGTGGGACCGCGAGCAGACCCTTTCCACCCTGCGCCCCTACCTGATCGAGGAAGCGTACGAGGCCCTCGAGGCGATCGACAGCGGCGACGTGGCCGGCCACCGCGATGAGCTCGGCGATGTCCTGTTCCAGATCGTGTTCCAGGCCGCCCTGCGCGCCCGCGAAGGCGCCTTCGGCATCGACGACGTGTGCGCCGCCGTCGAGCACAAGATGAAGAGCCGGCACCCGCACGTGTTCTCCGACGCTGTCGTCAAGGACTCGGCCGAGGTGCTCAAGAACTGGAGCGTCCTCAAGGCCGCCGAGCACGAGCGGGCCGGCAAGCGGCGAAAGACCCTGGACGGGGTGCCCGCCGCCCTGCCCGCCCTGCTGCGGGCGCAGCGGCTCGGCGAAAAGGCCGCCACCGTCGGCTTCGACTGGCCGGACGTGACCGGGGTGCGCGCCAAGCTTGCCGAGGAGATCGCCGAGTTCGACGCCGCGCTCGCCGCGGCTCCCGAGGTCCCGCGCGACCCCGCGGCGCAAAAGGCCATCGAAGACGAGCTCGGCGATGTCCTTTTCACCCTGACCCGGCTGGCCAGCAAG
>DAOMZC010000584.1:0-4701 GCA_035437965.1 Pseudomonadota bacterium | reverse complement strand
TCCCGATGCACGATGCCGCGCTCGTGGACGGCGGCCAGGATTGCGGCCAGCTGGTAGCACAGGTACAGCGCCTCGGGCTCGGGCAGCTGACCGCGCCGCTTGAGCCGCTGGCTCAGCGTCTCGCCCTGCAGGTGCTCCATCACCAGATAGGCGCTGCCGCTCGGCAGCTCACCGAACTCGAAGATCTGCACAAGGCCCGGGTGCTCGATCAGGTTGACCGCGCGCGCTTCGTTGAAAAACCGCGTCAACCCCTCGGAATTGCGCGCCATGTCGCTGCGCAGGACTTTGATCGCAACGCGCTTGCCGAGCTGCTCGTGCACCGCCTCGTAGACAGTGCCCATCCCACCTTCACCGAGCAGGTGCGTGATCTTATAGACACCTATATGCGTGCCGACCAAGACGACCTCTTACCGTATCATTAAGCGCTACCCGAGGGAATTTGTAAATGTTTGTCCGCTACTCCGACGGAAGCGGAGGCGGCCAAGGGCGGGAAAAGCGACGCTAAAATCAGGCGCGCAGACCTTTAGGAATAAGGTGACGACCAAGGAGCTCGAAGAAGCCATGGAAGCCGACCGCCATGAGCGCGGTGGGAGTCGCGCCTTTTAAGATCGTCGGGATATCGTTCATCGCCAGGCCGCGGGTGATGTAGCCGCCGTACCCACCGGCCCCGATGAGCGCGGCGATGGTCGCGGTGGCGACGTTGATCACCGCCGCGGTCTTTATTCCTCCCAGGATGCTTATGGAAGCCAGCGGCAGCTCGATGAGGCGCAGCCGCTGAAGGCGCGTGAGTCCGAGGATCCGCGCGGTCTCAAGCAGGCGCGGATCGAGCGACTGCAGGCCCGAGATCGTGCTCTGCGCAATCGGCAAAAGACCATATATGAACAGCGCGAAGATCGTCGGCAGCGCTCCTATCCCGAGCAGCGGAATCAGGAAGCAGAGCAGCGCCAGGGAAGGAATCGTCTGCAAAAGTCCGGTCCCGGCGACCAGCACCTGTCCGAGCTTTGGGTAGTTGAAGGCGATGATGCCGAGCGGAACCCCGAGCAGACAGGAAAGGAGTAGCGAGATGATGACCAGGGTGAGGTGCTCGTAGGTGGCGACCGTCAGCCCGGCGTCAAGGACCGAGCCCGCTGAAGGTCCGGCTGGCTCGGACTGCGAAAGGAGTCCGCGCGCGCGCAGGAAGGTGCGCGCCGTCTCTTCGACCGAGCGCAGCTTGTTGTCGACCCCGGCGTTGAGGCTGATCATAGTAGGCTCATCGAGCCGACCATCGAGCCGACGCAGCGCCGCCCAGCTGCGCGGGTAGCGCTGCGCGAGCTCGGCGCGGGCGACGACCACGCCGTAATATTTGGGGAAGAAGTCGCGATCGTCCTCTAAAAGGGTCAGGTCGAACTGCGGCAGCGTACCATCGGTGGTGTAGGCGTCGGTCAGATCGATCTCGCTGCTCTGCAGGGCGCGGTAGGCCAGGGCATGCTGCATGGGCTTGACCGAGTTGAGGGCGACGCCGTAGACCTGCTGCAGCTTGTAAAAGCCATCGTCGAAGTTGAGGAAATCGGCGGTGAAGGCGCCGCGCAGCTCGGGGTGGCCGCGCAGGTCGCTGACCTTGCGCAGGTGCAGCTCCTCGGCGGTCTTGTGGCGCACCGCGATTGCGTAGGTGTTGTTGAATCCCAGCGAGTCGCCCACGATCAGGCCCTGGCGGAGGAGCTCGGCGCGCAGCTCGTCGAGCGTGGCCGTGCTGCGCTCCTTGAGGAACAGGTGCAGGAGCGAACCGGTGTAGTTGACGTCGACGTCGACCTCACCGCTGCGCAGCGCCTCGACCACCAGGTTCGGTCCGCCGAGTCCGAAGCGGCGCTCGGCGGTCGCCTCGCCCGCGTCCTCGATCAGCTGGGCGACCATCTCCGATAAGATGTAGCTCTCAGTAAACGGCTTGGAGGCGACGCGGATGCGGCCGGCCGCCGCGACCCGTCCGGACGCCCCGGCAGCGCCGCCGTAGAGGGCCAGGAGCCCGGCCGCCAGCACTCCCAAAAGCAGCCAGCGCGGCTTCATGAGCCGAGAATCCCGAGCTGCGGAATCGGCCGCTGGGCCATCAGGAACTCGCTTACGTAGGGATGCGCCGGCCGCAGCGCGAGGTCGGCGAAGCTGCCGTGCTGCAGCACCAGGCCCTGGTGGAGCAGGGTGATCGTATCGCCGAAAAACGCCGCCTCGCCGAGGTCATGGGTGACGAGGATTACCGTGCTGTTGCGGTCGCTGAAGATCCGCTTCAGGGTCTCCTGCAGCTCGCGGCGGATGATCGGATCCACGGCCCCGAGCGGCTCATCAAGGAGTATGTACTGCGGATTCAGGAACAGCGCCCGCATGAGCGAGATCCGCTGCCGCTGACCGCCGCTGAGCTGCGCCGGATAGCGCTGAAGGAGGCCCGCTTCAAGGCCCACCACCGCGGTGAGCTCGTTAAGGCGGGCGGCCAGGCGCGCCGGCTCCCAGCCGCGCACCCGGGCGACCAGGCTGATGTTTTCGGCGGCCCGCAGGTGGGGAAAGAGCCCCCCTTCCTGGGTCATGTAGCCGAGCCGATCCGCAAGCAGACAGGGATCGCGGACCTCGACCTTCACCCCGTCGACAGTGATGGTTCCGGTGTCGGGCGCGAGCGTCCCGGCGATCATGCGCAGCAGCGTCGTCTTGCCGCTGCCGCTGCAGCCGAGCAGCACATGGGTCCGACCGGGCGCGAGCTCAAGCTGTACCGAGGTCAGCACCGGCTTTCCGGCAAAGAGCTTGGAGACCCCGGCAATGAGAACCATCAAGTCGCATGCTAGCGAAACTCGCGGCGAAAACCAAGGCTCTTGCCGCCCGGCCTGCGCGGCGGCCCGGGCCCGGCAGCACAACGCTTGCCTTGCCGCCCCGCTCGACGTAGAATCGCCGCTCGACCAAAGTACAAGACCTGCGCCGCGGACGCTTTACCGCAAGCCTAGCTACACACTCGCACGGGCCTGGACACGGGCGGCGCGACCAGCGGCAAGCCGGTCGCGGACCGCCGGACCCCAGGCCGTTAGGATAAGAATTCCGGAGATGGAAGAGCCAAACTTCGTCGAAGATCTGCACGCCGGACTTGCCCGCTCCGGACAAAAAGAACTCCCTTCCAAGTACCTCTACGATGAGGTCGGCTCGGCCCTCTTCGAGGTCATCTGCGTGGTGCCCGAGTATGGCCTGACGCGCGCCGATACGCGCCTGCTCAAGCAGCACGCGGCCAAGTGGGTCGAGCGGCTGCCGGCGCCGGTGACCGTGGCGGAGCTCGGCAGCGGGACGAGCAAGAAGACCCGGCTCATCCTGGAGCCGCTCGGGCGCCGGCAGCCTACGACGTACTTCCCGATCGACATCTCCGCGGCGGCGCTGGCGCAGTGCGCGCGCGAGCTTGGCGAGCTGTCCGAGCTCGGCGCGATGGAGGTCGTCGGACTCAACCTGGAGTACCTGGCCGGCCTGCGCGAGGTCGCCGCCCGCCGCCCGCCCGGCAACCACCTGCTCATCCTGTTTCTCGGCAGCACGATCGGCAACTTCGATCGCCAGCAGGGAGAAGCGTTCCTGCGCGGCATCCGCGAGATCCTCCTGCCCGGCGATCACCTGTTCCTGTCCGCCGATCTGGTCAAGCCCGAGGCGGCGCTGCTCAGCGCCTACGACGACACCGCCGGGGTGACCGCGGCCTTCAACAAGAACGTCCTGTGCCGCATCAACCGCGAGCTCGGCGGCAACTTCGATCTGAAGCGCTTCGAGCACGTGGCGCGCTGGAACACCACCGACCGCCGGATCGAGATGCACCTGCAGGCCCGCGAGCAGATGACGGTCACCATCGCCAAGGCGGCGCTGCGCGTCGAGTTCCAGGCCGGCGAGACGATCAAGACCGAGGATTCCTATAAGTACGAGCTCTCGGAAATCGTCGCCATGGCGCAGCGCAGCGGCTTTGTCTGCGAAGAGCAGTGGGTCGATCCGGAGTGGCCGTTCTCCCAGAGCCTCCTGCGCGCGGGCTGAGCTCCCCCATGCACACTCCCGGACACGCAGTGGTAAACCTCGCCACGCTCGGCTGCATCGTCGGGCATGAGGGGGCGGTGCTGGCCGGCGCGATCCTTCCCGATCTGCCGATCGTGATTCTGTATCTTTATGAGCGGGCGCGCGGCACTCCCGAGCAGACGATCTGGGCGGTCTGCTACCAGAACCGCTACTGGCTGGCGATCATTCATGGCGCGCACTCGCTGCCGCTGGCGCTTATCGGCGCCGGGCTGTGCTGGCTCGGCGGCCTTCCGGCGCTGGCGACGTTCTTTGCCAGCGTGATGCTGCACGCGCTGGCCGATTTTCCGCTGCACGCGATCGATGCCCATCGCCACTTCCTGCCGTTCAGCCAGTACCGATTCATAAGTCCGTTTTCCTACTGGGACGAGCGCTTCCACGGCAAGCAGGTCGCGCTGCTCGAGGCGCTGCTCGTGCTCGGCTGCTCGCTGTGGCTGGTCCGGCGCGGCGTCTCGCGGCTGGCGGCGGCGGCGCTCTTGCTGGTGAACCTCGGCTACGTGCGCAGCTACTGGCGGAACTTCCTGCGACCGCGCCCGGCGGCCCCGCCGGCCACCTGAGATGCGGCGGCAGTCCGACCGGGGCGCCGGCTCGCCCCTGACCAGCAGGCGATGGCGGCGATGGCGACCATGACCGCGGCGCTCGCGCTGGGGCTGCGCG
>DAOMZC010000583.1:0-4703 GCA_035437965.1 Pseudomonadota bacterium | reverse complement strand
CGGACCTGAACAAGGACCGCTGCCCGGATATCGTAGTGGCGGCGGCGCAGTCCACCCAGGTGCAGATCTTTTTCAACGCGCAGTCCCCAACCTGCGACGCGGGCAGGCTATGAGGAGGATGGTCCCGCTCCTGGTCGCGCTGGCCCTCGCCGGCTGCCACCCCGACACCGCGTTTATCGAGGTGTTCCTCCCCAACGTACCCAAGGGAGCGGCCAAGCTGCTGCTCTCGGTCCGGCTCTTTTACGAGATCGCGGCGCCGATAAGTCCGCTGCTGTTCCCGGTTGGCGAGCTGCAGACGGCGACGCTGGGGTTGCGTCTGCCGACCACCGCCGGCTACGACGGGCAGTCGCTGGTGGTCGGCGTGGGGGTGGTCGATGAGACGGACTGTCCGCTCTCGATCGGCCTGGGCCAGACTCTCTACCGCAACGTGGACAGCAGGCTCACCGTCGAGCTCGTGCCCGCGCCGCCGACCAAGCGCCTGCCTTGCTCGCTGCTGCAGCCGCTGATCTTCGGCGTGACGCCGGCGCGCGGACCAAGCTCGGGTCACACCCTCTTGTCGATCCATGGCTGGGCCTTCGATGAGCAGGCCGCGGTGACTGTCGGCGGGCTGCCGGCGACCGCGCCGGACTGGAAGTCCAGCAACCAGCTGACCGCATTTTCTCCCGAGGCGCTGGGCATCTACGGGCCGGTGCCCGTGCAGCTCACCAACCGCGACAACTCATCCTTCGAGAGCCGCAGTCTGTTTTCCTATTACGCGAGCCAGATCCGTCTCGCGGGGCACCGGGCGGTGAGCCAGACGACTCCGGGGTCCTTCCTGTTTGCGCTCGGCGCCGTGGCGACCGCGGGTGCTGGGAATGATCTGGTGCGGGTGAACGCGCAGAACGGTCGGGCCGAGGTGTTCGCGGACCTGCCGACGCGCAACCCCGTACTGCCCGGCGAGCCGCTCAACCTGCAGGTCGCCCCCAGCGCAATCGCGCTCATCGCCAATAACCCCGCCGGCCGGAGCGATCTGGTCTTCACCACGAGCGGCGATGGCGGCATCGTGCTGTTCCCCAACCAGCAGCGGAGCCCGGCCTTCACTTCGCAGCAGGTGTCGCGGACGTTCGTCGGGCTGGCCCCTTCGGCGGCGGCCAGCGTGCAGCTCGTCAGCGGCCGGAGCCCAGATCTGGTCATCACCGATCGGGCCTTCGACGAGGTCAACGTCCTTTACCGCCAGCCCGATGGCACCTTCTCGCGCAAGGCGCGCACCAGCTACTCGGTGGACCGCGAGCCGGTCGCCGTGCTCGCTGCCGACGTCACCGGCGATGGGCGGACCGACCTGATCATCGGTCACCGCAACCGCGGCGCCGTCACCGCGCTGGTCCAGCCGGCGGCGATACCGGGTTCACCGCTGGAGGGCACCTCGATTCAGTTACAGAGCCCCTATGACACGCTGAGTGCCGGCGACATCGATGGCGATGGCCGAGCAGAGCTGGTCTATACCGAGACCTCGGCTGGCCAGAGTACAATCCATGTTGCGTACCTCAAGGCAGGCCGCTCACGGCCGGAGCTTATCGCCGACGACCAGCCGGTCCTGGCGGGCCTGCCGCCGATCACCAGCCTGCTCGTGCTTGATCTGAACGGAGACGGGCGGGCCGAGATCATCGCCGCGACCGCGACGCCCGAGCTGCTAGTCTACGCTCGCGATGACAGCGGCGTGTTCTCACCGGTAAGCGGCATCGCCGCGCCCGAGCACCCGATCACCGTGCTCTCCGCCCTGCCGAGCAGCGCCGACCGCCTCACTGACTTCTGGGGCGCCGACAGCGTCAGCGGCACCGTCACCTATTGGAAGAACACCTCCCTGTAGGGGACCGCCGCCGCGCCAATTTCTTCTCCCTTTGGCCGCGGCAGTGGTAAATCCTCGATCATGAAAATCGTTTGTGTTGGCGGCGGCCCGGCCGGCCTTTACCTGGCCATCCTCATGAAAAAGGCCGACCCCGCCCACCGCATCACCGTCGTTGAGCGCAACCAGCCAAGCGACACCTTCGGCTTCGGCGTGGTGTTCTCGGATCAGACGCTGTCCTACCTGCGGGAGGCGGACGCCGACTCCCATGCGCAGATCACGCGCCAGTTTGCCCACTGGGACGACATCGCCATCCACTACCGCGGTGAGCTCGTGACCTCGACGGGACACGGCTTCTGCGGGCTGTCCCGTCAGGCGCTGCTCGCCATCCTGCAGCAGCGCGGCCAGGAGCTCGGCGTCGAGCTGCGCTTCGAGCAGGAGCTGCACGGCAGCGATCTAGATCGGTACAAGGACGCCGACCTGCTGCTCGGTACCGATGGCCTGAACAGCACCGTGCGCACCCACTACGAGCAGGAGTTCGGCCCCCAGATCGATCTGCGCCCCAACCGCTTCGTCTGGCTGGGAACGACATTCCCTTTCAAGGCGTTCACCTTCTACTTCAAACAGAACGCGCACGGACTGTGGCGCGTACACGCCTACAGGTACGCCAAAGACGCCCCCGCCGGCGAGCCGCAGAGCACCTTCATCCTCGAGTGCACCGACGAGACCTTCCAGCGCAGCGGGCTGTCGGCGACCGACGAGGCGGGCACCCTGGCCTACTGCGAGCAGCTGTTCCGCGACGAGCTGGCCGGGCACCGCCTGCTCAACAACCGCAGCATCTGGCGCCGCTTCCCGACCGTGCGCTGCCACCGCTGGCACTACCGCAACATCGCCCTCCTCGGCGACGCCGTCCACACCGCCCACTTCTCGATCGGCTCGGGCACCAAGCTGGCGCTGGAGGACGCGATCGCCCTGCACGACGCCCTGCGCCAGCACCCGGACATCGCGACCGCCCTGGCCGCCTACGAGGCCGCGCGCCGCCCCGTCGTCGAGAGCCTGCAGCGCGCCGCCCAGACGAGCCTTGAGTGGTTCGAGAACACCGAGCGCTACACCGGCCTGCCGCCGCTGCAGTTCGCCTTCAGCCTGCTGACCCGCAGCCTGCGCCTCACCCACGAGAACCTGCGCCTGCGCGACCCGGCGCTGATCCAGCGCGTGGACGAGCAGTGCGCCCAAGCGGCCGTCGCGCAGCTCGGCGCCGCGGCGCCGCAGGCAAACCCGGCGACCGATCGCGCCCCGCCCTGCCCCATGACCACGCCGGCGGTCAGGGCGAAGGCGCCGCCGCCGATGTTTACCAAGTTCCGGCTGCGCGAGCTGACCCTGGCAAACCGCGTCGTGGTCTCGCCGATGTGCCAGTACTCGGCCGAGGACGGCGACATCGCTGAGTGGCACCTGGTCCACCTGGGGAGCCGGGCGGTGGGCGGCGCGGGCCTGGTCATCGCCGAGATGACCGACGTGAGCCGCGAAGGCCGCATCACCCCGGGCTGCGCCGGCCTGTATGCCCCGGAGCACGCGACCAGCTGGGCGCGCGTCACCACCTTCGTCCACCGCTACAGCGAGGCCAAGGTCGGCATCCAGCTCGGCCACGCCGGCCGCAAGGGAGCGACGCGGATCTTGTGGGAAGGGGAAGATGTGCCGCTGCCCGCGAGCGAGGCGTGGCCGCTGCTGGCCGCCTCACCGCTGGCCTGGGCTCCCGGCAGCCAGCTCCCGCGCCCGATGGAGCGCGCCGACATGGACGCGGTGATCGCGGACTTCGTGCGCGCCACCGAGCTCGCGATAGAAGCAGGGTTCGATCTTATCGAGGTGCACATGGCGCACGGCTACCTGCTCGCCGGCTTCCTGTCGCCGCTCACCAACCAGCGGCGCGACGAATACGGCGGCAGCCTGGAGAACCGCGCGCGCTTCCCGCTAGAGGTCCTGCGCGCCGTCCGCGCGGTCTGGCCGCCCGAGCGGCCGCTGTCGGTGCGCATCTCGGCGACCGACTGGGCGCCCGGAGGCACGGCGGCCGGCGAGTCGGTGGCGACCGCGCGGCTGCTCAAGGCGGCGGGGGCGGACATTGTCGCGGTGTCGACGGGGCAGACGATCCCCGGGGCCCGGCCGATGTACGGTCGGCTGTTTCAGACTCCGTTTGCCGAGCAGATTCGCCTGGAGGCGGCGATCCCGACCATCGCGGTGGGAATGATCTCTTCCTACACCGATGTAAACAGCATCATCACCGCCGGGCGCGCCGACCTCGTCGCCCTCGCCCGCGCCCACCTGTACGATCCCTACTGGACGCGCCACGCCGCGGCCGAGCAGGAATACGAGCTCGCGTGGCCGCAGCAATATCGCTCGGTCGCGCGCTTCCGGCCGCGCCTGAAGTAGCCGCCCGCCGTCTGGCCGTAGGCGTCCATCGCCCAAGGTCAGCGGTCGGTTTCGGCCTTGTCGGCTACATCGGGGCGCCACGGGCCTGCCGCTTTTACATCGCCGACGTTCCTGGGTAAGATGATGGCAAGATGACAGCCTGGAGCCTGAGCCGTGGCGGCGCAACCCGCCCAGGCTGACCCACAGGTCGCCCTGGCGGCGACCCAGGACTACGCCGGCGCCGACTCTGGTCAAGCTCCCCACGACCAGCCGGCGGGCCAGGGCGCGACGTTGGTTGAGGGGCCCGCGGGTCTCGTCGGCCAGCGCGTCGGAAAGTACCGCGTTCGCAGAGAGCTCGGGCGCGGCGGCATGGGAGTGGTCTACCAGGCCGAGCACGAGGAGATCGGCCAGCGCGCGGCGCTAAAGACCCTGCACGCCGAGATCTCGAGCAACCCGCAGTTCAAGCGCCGGTTCCTCAACG
>DAOMZC010000582.1:0-4708 GCA_035437965.1 Pseudomonadota bacterium | reverse complement strand
ACACCGCGCCCGCCGGCGGTCGGCGACGCCGCGGCTCGCCGTCGCCGCAGTGCGCGGCCTGCGCGCCGGCCGGCCGCCGCGATATAGTGGGAGGAAGCCCTTTAGCGCCTGCTCGCACCCACCGGGGCGGCCCTATACCGAGCGCCCCTTTGCAACCACCGCGAGCGGTAACCCTGCATGCCGAAGCGGCGGAGGATTTATCCATGAAGCGTAGCTTTTCCTTAATCTCGGGCATCCTTCTCATCGGGCTCGTCGCCTGCGGCACCCAGACGCCGGCCAACCCCGACGGCGGAACCCTCAACGCCGACCTCGCCGGCACCCCCAACACCGACTCGAACCTCTGCAAGGGACCCGGCTGCATCGGCGCCCCGTGCACCCAGGACCTCGACTGCACCGAGGGCTCGACCGGCGCCGCCGTGTGCTGGACCGGGACCCTGCTCAACAACCCCAAGCTGGTCACCACTCCCGACGGCTACTGCACGCGCGAGTGCACCAGCGACGCCGACTGCGGCACCGCCAAGTGCGAGGCCCTGCCCGGCGCCACCAAGCAGTACTGCATGGCCCGCTGCTCGAGCGCCACCACCTGCCGCCACCCCGGCTACTCGTGCGCGTTCGACGGCCCGGTCGGCGGCATCTGCTTCCCCAACGGCAACTTCAACTGCGACCCCACGGTCGGCGACGGCACCTGCGAGGCCGGGGCGGCCCGCTACCTGGGCGGCTGCATCCGCGCCGCCTACGAGAACACCAGCGGCGGCGTCTGCCACCTGCAGTGCCAGGTCGGGCTCATGACCTGCCCGCCCGACGATCGCTTCGGGACGACCAACGCGCCGGCCCAGCAGTGCATCTTCCTTGACACGACCGTCGACTCCAAGGGCAACCCGGCCGCCACCGGCGACAAGTACCGGGGCAACGTGTGCTTCCAGCAGGCCAGCGCGCCCCTTGGCCCGCAGCAGCCGTGCACCTACTGGACCGACTGCCAGGATGGCCTCCAGTGCGACCGCTACGCGTCCAGCCAGGCCACCGCGGTGTGCCGCCAGCTGTGCGCCCTGGGGAACGGAGTGCAGCCGACGCCGCTCGGGCTGCAGGTGCCGACCGGCGCCAAGCCGGCGACCAGCGCCTGCGTGACGCCCGGCGAGGCCTGCGCCAACTCGCTCCGCGCCGGCGTCCAGGATGGAAATGCGGGGCTGTGCCAGCCGCCCAAGTAGTAGCACCGGCGATGGACGGCCCCGCGGGGGCGAGCGCCCCCTGCTTGCTGCCGGCTGCGCGCGGCGCCGCCGGCGATTGGATTCGCGGAGAAGGAGAATTCTTATGAAGACCCTCGGTCGACCCCTTGCTGAAACTCGCGCCGCCGGCCCGCTGCCTGCCGCGTCGCGCTCTGCCCGGCGGGTCCTGTCCCGGCTCCGCCGGCCCGCCGAGCTGGCCCTTGTCCTCATCCTCGGGACCCTGGGGCTGGCGGCGGCCGGCTGCACGGTCCCGACTCAGACCATCGATCTTACCCGCGACATGAGCGTGCCCATCGGCTCCTCGTCGCAGCTCGATCTTTACGGGCTCGATCTCGCGCTGACCCCGGGCGCGATCGGCTCGGCGTGCACCAAGAACAGCGACTGCACCCTGACCGGCGGCACCCCCACCTGCTGGGCGACCAACGTCCTGGCCGACCCCGGCAACCTGCCGACGCCCGGCGGCTACTGCACCACCCCGTGCAGCGTCGACGCCGACTGCGGCAGCCAGGGGACCTGCCAGACCGTCAGCCAGGGCGCCAAGTACTGCCTGGCCTCCTGCTTTACCGCCAACGTCTGCCGCTACCAGCAGCGCTACGCCTGCTTCATCCTCGGCCCCGCCAAGGGGTACTGCTACCCGTCGAACCGCCTGTCGTGCAACCCGACGCAGATCGACCCCGGGACGGGCAACGGCACCTGCCCGGGCGCCTCGCCGCCGGCGGCCTGCATCCGTCGCGCGTTCGAAGACCTGGGCGAGTGCCTGAACACCTGCACCCCCGGCAGCGGCACCTGCCCCGCCGTCGGCGGCATCATCCAGCACTGCGTCTACGTCAACCAGACCTACGACGCCGCCGGCCAGCCGACGCGTGACAAGTTCAAGGGCACCGCCTGCTTTCCGCTTTCGGCAACCCCCAAGCAGATCGGCGAGTCCTGCACCTACCTGGACGAGTGTGCCGACGGCCTGCAGTGCAACAACGGCCCGAGCGGCGACAAGAAGTGCCACCCGCTGTGCACCGTCGGCGCCCCCGGCACCTGCCCGACCGGCGAGACCTGCAACGACAGCTTCGCGGCCGGACGCGGCAACCCCGGACTCTGCTTCTAGACCGAGCCCCGCAAAGGAAGGATCGGGTCCTGTCCGCCGCGGCATCCGACCGCGGGCGGGCAGGGCTCCTGTCCGCTGCGGCATCCGACCGCGGGCGGGCAGGGCTCCTGCCTCCGGCGCCGCTTCTGGCAAGAGACCAGAGGCGGCTGGCGGCGGACGCCCGTCGAGGCTCGCTGGCTGGACCAGCCCAGGCCCCCCTGGTTTTTGTCCTGCTGGCGCGGCGCGCTGCGCTTCTTTTGAAGGCAGCACGCTCGGCGCTGCCTTCAACCCCCTCCGCTGTGCGCGCGCCGGCAGACCCCTGGGCTGGTCCGTGCCGTGCGAGATTATTTATATGCTTCATATAATATGAAATCTCAAGTACAAAAATTTTCAGTCATATCGGCATATAGGAGCTCATCTATCCCTACATCTGACGGAACTCATGGAAATTAATAGAATAATTATTTTGAAATCTATATTACTTATGGCGAAAATATTATCGGATAGCAAGCCGCAGCCTCGAATCGAGGCGCCGCCGGCCGCCAAGGACTCCCCATGAGCTCGATCGTCATCCCCTGCTCTGGCTGTCGAACCGAAAATCCCACCCCGGCGCAGCAGCTGCTGTCCCGGCCGCGCTGCCAGCGCTGCCAGCAGGCGCTCACCGCGACCGCCCCGCTCGAGGTGACCCGCGAGGCGCTCGACGGGGTGCTGCGCGACTCGCCGATCCCGGTGCTGCTGCTCTTCTACTCGCAGTGGAACGCGCCGAGCACGATGGTCGCGCCGGTGATCGCCGAGGTGGCCAGGCGGCACGCCGGCCGGCTGCTGGTGCTGCGCATCAACACCGATATGAACCCCGATGTCATGAAGCGCCACGGCGCGACGCCGCTGCCGGCGCTGCTGGTGTTCCGCGGCGGCAGCGAGCGCAAGCGCCTGCACGGAGCGCACTCGAGCGTCGAGCTGGAGAAGCTGCTCAGCGACTCGGGAGTCGTTCGCTGAGCCAGGCGAACCCGACGCTGTAGAGCAAGAGCAAGAGGCCCATCGCGAACAGCGAGCCGCCGAGCACCGCGGTGAGCCGGGCCGCCAGAAGACCGCTGCGCCAGCCCTTGCCGCGACACTGCTCGGCCCACGCCTGGCCGCGCTGCAGGTAGTACAGGCCGAGCAGAAACAGCACCACCGCGCCGCCCAGATCGACCAGGGAGGTGATCACTCGGCGCCCTTCTGCAGCTTGAGCAGCGCCGAGCCGAGCAGGCCGAGCGCGACGCCGACCAGGGCCGCCGCGCCGCGCAGCGGGTTGAGGGCGGCGTTGGCGTAGGCGCGCAGCACCGGCCGCAGCCCGCCCCGCGACAGCGCCCCCGGCGGCGAAGCGCAGCTGTAAAGCGCCTCGGGGCTGGCGCAGCCGAGGACCGTGACCGTCTCGCCGGGCGCGATCGACGCCTCGCGATAGCTCAGGTTGCCGCCGGGCCGGAACTTGCCGGCGCACAGCTGCTGCATCGGCAGCGGGATGTCGCGCGAGCGGTGGACGGTGCCGAAATCGAGCGCCACCCGATCGAGCGGCAGCGTCTCCAGCGGCAGCCCCTTGAGGAGCGCCACGTGCTCGCTGCCGGCGAACAAGTCCAGGCGGGCGAGCCGCCCGTGCTGCCGCAGCTCGAGCTCCTCGTCCTCGCCCTTGGCGCAGACGGTGACCGTGTAGGTGTTCTTGCCCGACTTGTGCTCTTCCTCGATCCAGCCGTACCAGATGGCGCTGGCGGTGCCGCTGGGGGTCTGGCGGGAGGACCGGGTGTGCAGGGTGGCGCGGACGAGCGCCGGGCTCGTCCAGCTCTCGCCCAGGCGGCGCTCGGGCAGGTTCGCCAGCCCATAGAGGCGGCGCAGGGCGGTTGCCCCGACCTTGCCGAGGGAGTGGTCGGCGAAGCCGAGGGCACCTACAGCGCAGAGCGCGTAAAACCCCGTCACCATCGCCGTACGCGCCGCTGGCCAGAGAGCCTGTTTTTTCATCACCGCCGGCCTAAGCATGCCGCACCGCAGGCGCGCTGAGAATCATCTTTGCGCACCGTCGCGGTAGCCGGACGGGCTGCTTTCGCGCTATGCACGGTCCGGTCATGCGCCCCAAACCGCCGTCCTCCAGCCGCCGCCCGCCGTATACAGCCGCGCCTGTCGCCGCACTTGGCGCAGCACCTGCCGCAGCACCTGCCGCAGCATCTGGCGCAGCATCTGGCGCAGCATCTGGCGCAGCGCCGGCGCCCGGTCGCCGCACCCGCGGCGCCGAGTTCTCGCTGACGACCGCCCTGCTCTCGCCGGCGTTCACCCCGCGGCGCGGCGATGTCGATGGGCTCGTCGAGCTCGTGCTGCGCGGCGAGGTGCCGGCGGCCGCCGTGACGCCGGCGCTGCTGCGCATCGGGCCGCCCGCCTT
>DAOMZC010000581.1:0-4711 GCA_035437965.1 Pseudomonadota bacterium | reverse complement strand
CGAGCTGCCGCCTGCTCGGCACCGGCGCGCGGCTCACCAGCATCTCGGGGACCATGACCAGCACCGGCGAGACGGATCTGTGGGTGTCCGGCGAAGACGGCGCCATCCTCCGCCGCTTCGCTCCTGAATAGGAATTCCCGGGCGGGGCGGGCTAGACGGCGTCGGAGACCGAGGCGAGGAGGAAATCATGGGTGCGCAGCGCCGGCACCCGCATTAGCGGTCCGAAGCCGGGGGCGCGGACCGTGCGCGCGGTCAGGGCGTCGGCGTGCTTCAGCATGTTCACCGGCGACTCGTTGAAGCGGAAGTTGTTCACCGGCGCGGTCACCTGGCCGTCTTCGATCAGGAAGACGCCGTCGCGGGTCAGGCCGGTGATCAGGATCGACTGCGGATCGAGCCACCGCGTGTACCAAAAGCGCGTGATCAGCACGCCGCGCTTGACCCCGCGCAGCAGGTCGCCCTCGCTCGCCTGACCGCCCAGCAGCTGCGCCACGCCCGGTCGCCCCGTCGCCTCCTTGCCCTGCTTCTGCGCCCAGTAGCGCGAGTACCACAGGCTCGAGACGACCCCCTTGTCGATGAACACGCGCCGCCGCAGCGGCAGTCCGTCTTCGCCAAACGGGGTCCCGGGCGTCGCCGGATCCGCCGGATCGGACACCAGCGTAATTCCCTCGCCGGCCAGCTGGTCGCCGATGCGGTTGCCGCCGCCCGGCCGCGAGAAGAACGAGCGTCCCTCGTCCGCGGGGCGCGCCTCCAGCGCCCGCAGCAGGAACCCGAGCAGCTCCGCCACCGCGGCCGGCTCGAGGATCACCGTGTAGCGCCCCGCCTCCAGTCGCCGCGGCTTCTGCGAGCGCACCGCCTTGTCGATCGCGACCTTGGCGAGCGAGGCCGGATCGAGCTCGCTGCTGTGGCTGGCCACCGCCCCCGCCCATCCCGAGCCGCTGCCGTCCGCGGTGCGCGCGGTGGTCGTGAACTGCGCCTCGGTGCTCGCGTGAAACGCGCGCAGACCGCTGGACGAGCCGAGCGCCGACAGGCCGTTGCGGTGCTGGTAGAAGCCGGCCACCTGCAGCTTCTGCTCGTCGCCCTGGGCGATGGTCGTGGCGATCGCCGCGGCGCGCTCTTTGGCGCCGAGCCGCGCTGTCGCTTCATCATAGGCACCGGTCACGGTGGCGTAGCGCTGGGGCGGCAAGAGCGGCACGTGCTCGGGATCCTCGGGCGCGATGCGGCCGAGCTGGCCGGCGCGCTGGATGAGCGCCCGCAGCCCGGCGTCATCGGTCTGGTTGCCCTCGGTGGAGGCGTGGCGGCGCCCGAAGTAGGCGTGCAGCCGCAGCTGCACCTCCTCGACATCGCCGGTGGAGGTGATCTCGCTGCGCGCAAAGCGGGTGTTGGCGCTGCGACCGCTGTTCACCGAGGCCAGTAGCTCGGCGCCGGGCAGCATCTTCTGTCCAAGCTCGAGCACTCTGCTTAGCAGGGCCTCGGCCTTCTGCTTCTGCCGTTCGCGTTCCATATTCAGGCGCGCCTCCGCGCGTTGGTGTTGAGGATGTTGATCTTGCGAAAGCGCGCCGGCGGGCAGCCGTGGCTCACCGCGTTGCTCTGGCTCGGCTCGCCCTTGCCGTCGTTGAGCGAGCCGTGCAGCTGCCACGACCGCGCGCCGCCGAGCAGATCGCAGGCGTTCCAGAACTGCACCGAGTTTGCCTGATACGCGACATCGCGCAGCACCCGCTGCACCCGGCCGCGCTTTATCTCGTAGAACATCTGGCCGCCGAACTGGAAGTTATAGCGCTGGTGGTCGATGGACCACGAGCCGGCGCCGCTTACGTAGATCCCGTCGTCGGTAGCGGCGATCAGGTCTTCCAGGCTGAGCTCCTTTTTCCCCGGCTGCAGCGACACGTTGGGCATGCGCTGGAATGGGAAGGACTTGTAGTCCTCGGCGTAGCTCGTGCCGCGCGAAGCGGTCTCGCCAATCCAGCCCGCCTGCTCGCGCGTGGTCTGGTAGCCGACGAACACGCCGTCGCGCACCAGGTCCCAGCGCTGGGTCTTGACGCCGTCGTCGTCGTAGCCGCACGAGGCGAGCCCGCCGGGGGTCGTCTTGTCGGCGTACACCGACAGCTCGGGCGCGGTCAGGCGGAGCTTACCGAGCTTGTCCGGCGTCGCGTAGGAGGTGCCGGCGAAGTTCGCCTCGTAGCCGAGCGCGCGGTCGAGCTCTGTCGGGTGGCCGATCGACTCGTGGATGGTCAGATAGAGGTTGCTGGGACTCAGGATGAGATCGCGCGGCCCGGCTTCCACCGACGGCGCGTTCAGCTTCTGCACCGCCTCCTCGCCGATCCGCCGCGCATCCTTGAGCAGCGGCGCCTGCTCGACGTACTCCCAGCCGGCCTGCATCGGCGGCAGCTCGTGGTTGCGCGACTCGAACTCGCCGGTCTGCGGGTTCACCGCGGTGGCGCTGTAGCCGGGGCCGAGCCGGGTGACGCTCTGCTCGATATAGGCGCCGTCGGTCGAGGCGAACAGCTTCCACTCGCCGATGGTGGTGATCTGCGAGGTGCAGAACTTCACCCCCTGCACCTTGGTCGCCTCGCGGTTTATCGCCAACAGGAGCTCGGCCTTGTCCTCGAGCGGAATCTTGAACGGGTCCTTCTGCAGCGGCGTCTGCCAGACATCGACCTGCGGCGGATCGGGGGTGAGCGCCACCGGGCGGCGCTTGAGCTGGGTGTTGACCTGGGCGTTGGCCTGCGCGATCTCGACCGCGCGCGCGGCGAGGCGCTCGGCCTCGGCGGCCTGCACCTGGCTGCTCGCGGCGAAGCCCCAGGCGCCGCCGGCGATGACGCGGATGCCCAGGCCGTAGCTCTCGTTCAGATCGACGGCGCGGATGCGATCCTCGCGGGTCGCGATCGACTCGTAGCGGCGGCGGACGACGCGGATGTCGGCGTAGCTGGCGCCGGCCTTCTTGGCCGCGGCCAGGGCGCGCCCGACCAGCTCGTCGAGCAGCGGGTCGGTGAGGAGGCCGCGCGCCTGGCCCAGCCGCTCGCGCCCGAGCTGGTCGAGGGCGGTCAGCGCCAGCGCGCCTGTATACAGAAACTGTCTGCGGGTCAGGTTCATGGCGGCCGGTATAGCACGGAGACCCCGGCTCCGTACCCCGGCCGCCGCGGCCTATTCCAAAAGCTGCAGCGCCCCGAGCTCTTGCCCGGCGTGCAGCCAGCTCAGGGTGCGCTCGAGGTCCGAGCGCGGGTCGACGAGCTGGCGCGGGATGGCGCCGCGCTGGATCAGCGAAAGGAGCTCCGGCTGGCTGTGCACCCCCGAGAAGCGCAGCGCGTCGCGCAGCCGCACCGGGACCTTGGGCAGGTCGGTGGGCGGCGGCGCCGGGTTGCCGATGCGCAGCGGATCGATGCACGCCGAGACATCCGCCGCGGCGTCCATGCGCGGGCTCAGGCTGGCGATGCCGAAGCGCGTGCGCAGGGTCGCCCCCACCGAGGTGTGATCGTACTGGGTGGACTCGACGTGGCCGGCGCGCACCGTCGGGCCGATGACCAGACCCGGGACGCGGAAGCCGAGCTGGTAGAAGCCCGGCTGATCGTCGATGGCGTGCGGCGGCGCCACGTGATCGAAGAAGCCGCCGTGCTCGTCGTAAGTGATCATGAGCAGGGTCCGCGACCACTGCGGGCTCTGGGCGAGCGCCGCTACCACCGTCGCCATGAACGCCTGGCCGAGCTGGATGTCATGGCTCGGGTGATCGTCGTTGGTAAGGAAGTCCGGATCGATCATCGAGAACGCCGGCAGCGTCCCCGCCTTGGCGTCGCTAAGGAACTGATCGAAGCGCGCCGCCGGGTTCAGGGTCAGCAGCTTGCCGATGTACCCGCCGGTATAAAAAGGAACCAGGCCCGGCGTGTAGTTCTTGGCGCTCAGCTTCTTTTCCTTCAGCCGCTCCCACACGGTCGCCGGGCCGCCGATGAGGAACGGCGAGTTATCGCGCTTGCCCATCGAGGTGCCCGAGTGCAGGTAGTAGCGGTTCGGCCAGGTCGGCCCGAGCACCGACGCGAACCAGCGATCGCAGATGGTGAACCGATCGGCAAGCGCGTACAAAAACGGGATCTGGGCGCGCTCGTGGTAGCCCATCACGTCGGCCTGGTTGGCGCCGGCGTGGGCGAGCACGAAGCCGTCGTTTTTGCCCGAGTTCCACTGCTGGTGGCAGGCGTCCCAGCCGTGCGGCGGATCGGCGGGGGTGAAGGTCTCCAGCCGGTGCAGCGGCACCCGCATGCCCGCCGGGTCGGGGTTCCACTCGTCGCCGACCAGGCCGTCCACGCGGGCGCGGCTCGGGTACATGACATCGCGCCGCAGGGCGCCGAGGAAGTGATCGAAGGAGCGGTTCTCCATCATCAGCACGACCACGGCGTCGATCCCGGCCAGCAGCTGAGCCGGGGAATACGGCGCCAGATCGGGTCCGCGGGCCATGTCGGGCGGCGGCGCGCTGCTGAGATCCGGGGCGGCCTCCGGTGGTGGCGGCGGCGGCGGCGCGCTATCGGCGGCGCCGACGCAGCCCGTGGTCAGGGCGGCCACGCCGACCCCGAGCGTCTGCAGCGCCGCCCGGCGGCTGAGCCCCAGAGCTGGAGATGCCGGAGATGCCGGAGACGCCGGGGAGGTCGGGTCGGGGTTCACAGTGCCGCGACTCCGTCTGGCCATGGGTCCCCCCTGTGCGTCGGCCCGGCGCAAAACCCGAGTAATG
>DAOMZC010000580.1:0-4712 GCA_035437965.1 Pseudomonadota bacterium | reverse complement strand
GGCCAGCGTCTGCTCGGCGCGGCGGCTCGTCGGGTCTACGGCGCGGACCGCCGGCGCGGCGACGACCAGCGCGGCGGCCGCCTCACCGGCCAGATCGCTGGTGAGCTGCTGCAGCTCGGCCACCGATTCACTACGGTGGGCGACGCCGAGCCGCCGCTCGAACTCCTCCAGCTCCAGGCGGTCGTGGGCAAACTCGTCGCTCAGGCAGGCGATGACCCGCTCGCGGGTGTCGCGCAGGGCCACCAAGGCGGCGGCCTTGTCGCCGGGCTTGTCGGTCGGATTTTCGCTGGGCATGAACCCCTCGGGGCTCGGCCGCGGACCTGGGGCAGTGCTAAAGGCCCCGGGCCGCGGCCGCTCAGGTTACTGGACTTTGATGAGGGCGCTGGCGACGGTCTTGTCCCACGACAGCTTGAGCAGCGCCGACTTCTTGTCGGGCTGGGCCTCAAGGCCAATGGTCAGCTGCTCGACGCTGGCCGGAGCGCCTTCGACCTTCAGCGTGGCCCGCCCGAGGTCCTTGGTCTTGTCGTACTTATAGGCGCCCCACTGGTCGGCCTCCTTGTTCACGATGAGCGGCCACTCCTTGGCCTTGTCGGTCGGGATCGTGAACAGGCTGTACTTGCCCTTGGGCACCTTCAGGCTGCCGATGGTCAGGTCGGCCTCGGTGGTCAGCGTGGTCGCCTCGTCGGCCCCGGTCCGCCACACCTGACCCCACGGCACGAGCCCGCCGAACAGGTCGCGGCCCTTCTTATAAGGACGGCCGTACTCGATGGTGATCTTCTTGCCGGCCACGGTGATGGTCGCCTGCTCGTGGGGGCTGGCGCGCTTCTCCTCGGCTCGGACGAGGCCCGCGGCGGCAACGACCACACTCAGGCACAGCGCTATACGGATGAGTTTTCGCATCTTGATGTCTCTCCCTCGATCTTGAGCTCGATCTGCTTTTGTGATGATGGACCGGGCGGCGAGCCCGGCGTGGTTGAAAAATAGCCTGGCAGAGCGCAGCCGTTTGCGCCCGAGCTTACTGCAGATTCACCGCAGATGTCGCACGGTTGCGCGAATTTGCCTACGCCCGCCTGCCTTGGAGCTGTTTCAACTTTCCGCCAAGGCAGGTACGCTTGCTCTAATCCATATTCCCGACCGCGATCGCGGCCCTGCCGCCCCTGGACGCCCGGCCCCGGCGCCCGCGCGGCGTCCGGCCGCCGCCGTCGCCTCACTGGACACCACCCCTGCAAGGAGCTCCCCCCCATGACTACGACCACCGATAAAAACTCAATTGCCAGCTTCCAGGACCTTGTCAACCTGCTAGAGAGCGATGGCGTCCCCCACCAGAGCGACGTCGCCGGAATGATGGTCCAGATTCCGACCCAGCGGGGCTCGCTCGACAGCGTGATGCTGATTCGCTGGCAAAAGGACGACGGTGTCATCCAGTTCATTCAAGCGCTCCCGCTGACCGTTCCCGACGACAAACTCGTCGCCACGGTCGACGCGGTGACGCGGCTCAACCACGTGCTGGCGATCCCCGGCTTCGACGTCAACCACGATCGCAAGCTGCTCGCCTACCGGCTTTACCTGCCGATCCACCCGCGCGGCGCGGTGTCCGCGGTCGAGATCCAGGCGATGTTCAGCCTGGCGGTGAAATCGGCGTCCGAGCTGCTGCCGGTGCTCGCCCGCGTGGTCTCCGGTCAGGTCAAGCCCGAAGAGGTGGTCGCCGACGCGCAGCAGGAGTACGCCAAGCAGGCAGCGCCGACCCCCGCCGCGCCCCCCAGCAGCATGTACTAAGGAAGCGTCCGCGCCGCGCCCGCTGCCACCGAGCGGAGCCGCAACTCCCGCTGGCTAGCATATCATCAATAATAATAATCCCTTATCATCTATCATGGGCATGGGCCAAAGTGAGACACGCCATGGCTTCGCGACTATCCCCCACCTCGTTTATCGGCGGCCCGCACGGACCTTGGCGGGTCACCGCGATGACGACCCTCTGCGGCGACGCCCTGCCCGCGGTGTCCGCCCTCACGGTCGGCGAGAGCCTGGCCGCGACGGGCGAGTCCGGCTTCACCCTGCGCGGCGTGGCCAGCCACCTGCGCTACACCACCCGCAGCGAGCGCGAGCAGCTGGTCAGCAAGCAGGAGGACCTCGGTCGACCCGGCGCCAGCTGCGCGGCGCTGATTCCGCTGCGCAAGTCGCCGGCGTGGTGGGCCCTGGCGCAGGATGAGCGGCGGCACCTCATGGTCGAGGCGGCGCGCCACTTCGAAATCGGCCTGCGCTACCTGCCGGCGATTGCCCGCAAGCTCTATCACAGCCGCGATCTCGGCGAGAGCTTCGACTTCGTCACCTGGTTCGAGTTCGCCCCGACCGACACGGCGGCGTTCGACGAGCTGCTCGCCGCGCTGCGCGCCAGCCAGGAGTGGCGCTACGTCGATCGGGAAGTGGACATCCGTCTCTGCCGGACCCTCGCCGGGAGTCTCTAGAATCGACCGACGAGCTGAAGCCCGCCCGCGTCGCGCGCCACGGTCGGCGTCAGCTGCACCTTGCTGCTCGTCACCGGAACCGTCTTGGTCAGCACCCCGCCCAGGATGATCGGAACGATGGCGCCGATCGTGGCAAGCGAGAGCACGGTGCCGATGCCGTAGGCGTACAGCTGGCTGGCGGCGCAGTCACAGACCTGCCCGCCGACGTTGCCCAGGGTCAGCGCCGGACCGACAAGGGGTACGAAGAATCCCCACTGACCCTTATAGAAGCCGCCGTAGCTCACCGAGCCGGCGAGCACGCTGGCCAGGTAGACGCCCCCGAGCGCGACGGCGCCGTAAGCGCTGAGCTCCCAGTACTTGCGCGTCCGGGTCTCTACCGGCCTTGAGGGCGGCGGCTGGATGTACCCGGGCGGCTGGACGTAGCCGGGCGGCGGCTGTCCATAAGGAGATGGCTGCCCATAAGGATACGGCTGCTGTCCATACCCGTACGTGCCCGGCGGCTGGCCATAGGCGGGCGGCGCGGAATACGGAGATGGCGGTCCGTACGCGGGCGGGGCCGGGCTGGTAATCGCCGGCACCGAGCCGGCCGGGGGCGGGCTGGCGGTCGTCGGCGCCGGGCTGGTCGGCGCTGGCACCGACCCGGAGCTGGCGGCGGGAGACGCGACAGACTCTGGGCGCAGCGAGCCGTCCGCCGAAGTCGTGGCGGGCGGGTCGGCGGGAGTCGAGTGGCTGCGGTGCGAGCGGGCCGCGGCCGGAGCTGCGCTGCTCAGGAGCCCAACGCCGGCAAGGAGAGCGGGTAACAGTCGGTTCATCAAGGACCTCGGGATAACGGGCTCTGGGATCATGGCAACCAGTTACTCGGCGGGACTCGGCTCATGCGGCAGCTGCAGGGCCCAGCTCGCGCCGCTGCCACGCTGCGCGAGCGCGCGCTGCGCCAAGATCCAGGTGACCACTCCGCACAGCACCAGCGAGATGTACTGCGCGCTGCTGAGTCCCAAGTACAGACCCCGGGACTCATCGCCGCGCAGGAACTCGTTCAGGAAGCGACCAAAGGAATATAAAAGGAGCCAGCACAGGAAGGCGGTTCCGTCCCGGCGACCGCCGCGCAGGAACTGCACAGCGATCAGCGCCGCGCCAAGGGCCATCGTCGCCTCGTAAAGCTGCGTCGGGTGCACCGGGAGGCTGGCGGCGCCGAGGGGAACATAGCCGTGCTCTGCGTGATCCACGGCGGCCAGACTCCACCGGGGAAAGCGCACGCCAAGGAGGGTCGCGGTGGGGATTCCGTAGTCACAGCCGGAGAGGAAGCAGCCGGTCCGGACTCCCAGGAACGCCACCGCGGTGCCGATCATCGCGCGATCGAAAAATGCGGCGATGGGAAGCCGGTTCGCCAGCCGGTAGCAGAGCACCAGTCCGATCGCGAACAGCATCCCGCCGTAAGCGGCGCGGCCGGCCTGCAGACACGGCGCGAGCGACCAGGTAAGGATTGCTTCCGGAAGCGCACGCAGGACCTCGAGCGCGTAACCGCCGAGCAGCGAGCCGAGGTAGACCACCGCCAGCGAGCGGGCCTCGTACCGCAGGTCCACGCCATCGTGGCGGGCGAGGTACAAGCTGACCGCCGAGCCGATGAGGGCGCACAGGACGACCAGCGAGAAGTAGGTCGGCGCCAGCCACCCGGGTACGCCATGGTGGTAGAGCCACGCAGAGAGCAGCGGTCGCATGTTCTTCCTAGCTCCGCCGCGCGCGGCCAACCCGGGTCCGGACCCGGGCGCGGATGCGGGTCCGCAGGTCGACGCTGCCAAGGAATAGCAGCGGAAGGCTCAGCCACAGGGTCATCCACAGCATCCGCAGATCCGGCGCGGCGGGCGCGGGCGCCAGCGCGCAGGCGCGGCAGCACTCCTTATCAGATGAAGACGAGCAGAGGTTCACGTTGCAGTTGTACGAGGGCGAGCTGCACGATGAGGACGACGAGCTGCAGGACGACGAACTGCACGAAGAGCTCGAGCAGCTGCTGCAGCTGCCGAAGCCTCCCGAGGCCGCGGGGTCCTCGCTGGGCGGCGCGGAGGGATCGACAGGGTCGGTACTGAGCGCTTCGACGTGCTGGCCGATCCCGCCATGCTCGTCCCCGGGCAGGGCGTAGATCCCGCCGTAAAGGAGGGTCGGCCGACCCGTGCCGCCGCGCAGCGACTGGTCGGCCGGCGACCGCCTGGCCGCGCTCGAAAACGACGCGGACGGCCAGTTCGCGGCGGG
>DAOMZC010000579.1:0-4720 GCA_035437965.1 Pseudomonadota bacterium | reverse complement strand
GGGCCGGGGGGGTGGGGGCCTGGCGGGACGGGGTTGGCGGGCGGGGCTGGGCGGGGGGGGGGGGGGCGGGCGTGGCGGGACGGGCCTGGGGGGGGGGGGCGGGGCGGGCCTGGCGGGACGGGCCTGGCGGGGCGGGCCTGGCGGGGCGGAGTCAGCGGCGGGGCAGGAGGCCGAGGTGCTCGCGGAGCTCGCCCATCGTGTTTTGGGCGACGGCGCGGGCCTGGGCGGCGCCTTCGTGCAGGATCTCTTCGATGCGGCCGGGGTGGGCGAGCAGCTCGCGCTTGCGCTCGCGGATGGGGGCGAGGGTGGCGTTCATGGCATCGGCCAGGGCGCGCTTGGAGTCGACGCAGCCGATGCGGGCGGTGCGGCAGCCCTCGTGCAGCTCGGCGACCTTGTCGGGCGGCGAGAAGAAGCGCTGCAGGCCGCAGACGTAGCAGCTCTCGGGGTGGCCGGGGTCCTTTTTGCGCAGGCGGGTCTCGTCGGTGAAGGCGTTGCCGATCTTCTTGCGCAGGACCTCTTCTTCGTCGCCGACGGCGACATAGTTATTGAGCGACTTGGACATCTTCTGCTTGCCGTCCAGGCCCAGGATGCGCAGCGACTCGCGGTGAAGGGGCAGCGGCTCTTTGAAGAAATCGCCCCAGCGGTTATTGAAGCGGCGGACCACCTCGCGCGTCAGCTCCAGGTGCTGGATCTGGTCTTCCCCGACGGGCACGCGGGTCGCCCGGTAGAGCAGGATGTCGGCCGCCATGAGCACCGGATAGGTGAAGAGGCCGGTGTTGACGAACTCGGCGCGGTCGCCCTTTTCCTTGAACTGGGTCATGCGCGACAGCTCGCCGTAGGGGGCGACGCAGCTGAGGATCCACGCCAGCTCGGAGTGCTCGGCGACCTCGGACTGGACGAACAGGGTCGCCCGGTTCGGGTCGATGCCGCAGGCCAGGAGCTCGACCGCCATGTCGAGGATGCGCGCCTTGAGGCCGGCCACCTCGTAGGGCTGGGTGAGGGCGTGCAGGTCGACCACGCAGTAGAAGCAGCGGTGGCGGTCCTGCAGGGTCACCCAGTCGCGCACCGCGCCCAGGTAGTTGCCGATGTGGAAGCCGCCCGAGGGCTGCATGCCGGAGAACACTACCTCGGGCGGGGCGGCCGCGGCCTTTGGCTGGGCCGCCATGGAGTCAGGCGCGGAGTCAGGCGCGGAAGCGGACGCAGGGCTCGTCGTGGGTGTGGTCATGGGCAGAGTCATGGTAAGCGAAGTGCATACCCTCACGGCGAAGGTAGTGTCAAAAAAACACCAGCCGAGCTAGCGCCCGGCCGCCCGGCCGCCCTGTATATAGCCTGTATATAGCCTGTATATCGATCGTTCGGCCGATTCCGGCGCCAGGCACTGGCCTTGCAGGAAAGACCTGGTAGAGATCGTAAGTAGAAGCTCCGGTTCATGGTCCAAGTGGGACGCAGCGCTGAACAAAGCCAAGCTCTCTACCGTCGGATCAGTTACATTAGGAACAAGCAGGAGACAAATTATGAAGCGAATCCTTGCAGCTGTGGCCACCCTGGTCGGAATCAGCGGTTGCTATGGTACCGCCTACGTCGACCCGGGCCCGTCCTACCAGACCACGACCGAGTACGCGCCCTACGATGATCCGGGCCCGGTGACGGTGACCGTGGCGCCGCCGCCGCCCCGCTACGAGGTGGTGGGCTCCTGCGGCTATAACACGATCTGGTTCCCGGGGCGCTGGGAGTATCGCGGGAGCTGGTACTGGGCGCGCGGCTACTGCTCGGAGACCCGGCCGGGCTATGTCTATGTAGCCCCGCGTTACGTGAACGGTGTGTACTACCGTGCACACTGGGGGCGGCCCGGCGGTTACGGTTACGGCGGCGGGGGGTACGTCGCTCCCGCTCCGGTGCGGCCGGCGCCTGCCTACGGCGGCGGGGTCTACGTAGCGCCAGCGCGGCCGGCGCCTGTGTACGGCGGCGGTGGGTACGTCGCGCCGGCGCCTGTACGGCCGGCGCCTGCCTACGGCGGCGGTGGGTACGTCGCGCCGGCGCCTGTACGGCCGGCGCCCGCTTACGGCGGCGGTGGGTACGTCGCGCCGGCGCGGCCTGCTCCGGTAGCCCCGGCCCCGGTGGTGCGGCCGACGCCCGGTTACGGCGGCGGCTACGGCGGCGGCGGCGGCTACGGACGACCCGCTCCCGTGGTCCGTCCGGCTCCCGGCAGCGTGTATGTACCGCCGCCGCGCTAGCCCTTGCTGAGCTACTTATAGAGGTGCCGGCCAGCTGGCCAGCGCCTCCTGGGTTTGCCAGCGCCTGACTCGAGCGCGCGGAGCCCGACTGCCCGCCCTGCCGGCTGAGACCGGCGGGGCGTTTTTTTTTGCGGTTCGCTGCCTGCCGCAGGCCGGACTGCGCGGCCCGAGCGTTGACAGCGGGGGCGATCGTTCAGCTTAATGGGCCAAGCTCATCCGCCACGCTCGAGCCGCTCCTTGCCGCCAACGCACATACAAGGGATTCCCGATGAGGATGCACCCGTCAGGCCGCCGCGCCACCTTGCTTCGCCATGCCACCGGGCTCGCTGCTGGGCTGAGTGGGATTCTCGGCAGCTCGCTCGCTTACGGTGGGGCAGGGGGGGGCGGTGAGGCCCCGGTGGCGGTGGAGGCGCCGATCACCAGCGTCGTGGTCTACAGTGACCGCGCGCGCGTGACCCGCAGCGCCCGCCTGAAGCTGGCCGGGACGCAGCAGGTCGCGCTGCCGCTCCTGCAAGGCAGCGTCGAGCCGAGCAGCGTGCGCCTGGATTCCCAGGGCGCCGACGTGCTGCGCATCGAGACTACCTACGTAGACGCCAGCGACCTGCCGGAGGACGAGGCGCAGCGGCTGCTCAAGAGCCTGGAGAAGGTCGACGACGACCTGTTGCGCCTGCAGGGCGAGCAGGATGTGTACCGCGCCCAGGTCGGGCTGCTGCAGCGGATGCTGCCGGCGACCCCGCCGGTGCCGCAGGGGGACGCCCAGCGCGCCCCGGCGCGGCTCAACCCGAGCGGCTGGCCGGCGGTGCTGACCTTCCTGCGCGGCGCCCAGGAGAAGCTGCACGGCAAGCTCGCCGAGGGGGAGGAGCGGCAGCGGACGCTGCGCCGGCAGCGCCAGGAGCTCGTCGAGAAGGCGCGGCTGCTCGGCGGCATCGCCCACCGGGCGGGCTACCGGGTAGTGGCGACGCTGGCGGGGCAGGGCGCGGCGCAGGTGGCGCTGACCTACATGACCGCGGGCGCGCGCTGGCTGCCGACCTACGACATCCAGCTCTTGCCGGCGCAGAACCGCGTCGAGCTGGCGCTGGCCGGCCTGGTCAGCCAGGAGACCGGCGAGGACTGGAGCGATGTTGCCCTCACCCTGAGCACCGCGATCCCGGCGACCGCGACTCAGCTGCCCAAGCTCTTGACCTGGAAAATCGGCCAGCGCGAGCGCTTCACCCCCACCCCGCAGCCGCTGGTCGAGGCTGCGCCGCCGCCGCCGCCGGTGCCCGAGGCGCGGCCCGCCGCGAGCGCGGGGACGAGCCTGCGCCTGCAGCTCCTGCAGCGCACGGGCCTGTCCGACGAGCGGAACCGGCGCACCCGGCTGCCCGACGAGCAGCCGAGCCTGCTCCCCCAGCAGACCTTCGAGCTCGGCGTCGATGCCAGCAAGAACGTCGACAACCTGGAGGTCGAGAAGTCGATCGCCGACCGCTCCCAGCGCGAGCGCTACAAACAGAAAGAGGCCCTGAAGACCGAGCTCTCGGCGAGCGCCCCCGCGCCGGCGGCCCCGCCCCCACCGCCGGCGGAGGACTTCAAGGCCAGAAAGAAGAGCACGGGGGAGGCCGAGGCGGACCGGGACGCCGACGGAGTGCCCGACGCGATCGAGCTCGCCGGCGAGCAGGCCCCGGTGACGACCGTGGCGACCCGGGCCTTCGAACAGTCTGCCCGGTCGGTGCCGCGCGGTCCGGTGGTCGGCGTTGGCCTGGTGCCGCCGGCCGGCTATCGCGCGCCGCAGTACCAAAGGAACCTCCCGGCGGCGCTCGCCGGCGGCTACGACCTGAGCTACCCCAGCCTCTATAAAGACACGATCAAGAGCGGCCAGGGGAGCCGGCGGGTAGCGCTGCTCGCCAAGAGCTTCCCGGTGTCCGTCCTGCGCAAGGTGACGCCGGCCCTGGCCCCCGAGGCGTTCCTCGTCGCCGAGATCAAAAACCCCGCCAGCGAGCCGCTGCCCGGCGGCCAGGCCAACCTGTTCGTCGGCGCCGATCCGGCGGGCGTGGCGAGCCTGCAGCTGGTCGCCCCCGGGGAGACGTTCACTCTGCCGCTGGGCCTGGACCGGGCGGTAAAGCCGATCCGCAACGTCCGCCAGACCACCGAAGAGAAGGGGGTGTTCAGCAAGGACGAGGTGACCGAGTACACGATCACCACGGAGCTCGTAAACCCCTACCGGGTGCCGATCGAGGTCAAGCTGCTCGACCAGGTGCCGCTGGCGGGCGACAAGCACGTCGAGATCAAGCTCGTGCGCAGCCAGCCGCCGGCCAGCTTCGAGCCGATCAAGGGGGCCCTGGAGTGGCGACTGCCGCTGCCGCCGGGCGGCAAGGTGGTCACCCAGTTTGTCTATACGCTGCGGCGGCCCAAGGGCTACCGCCTGAGCCAGTAGGAGCGATCATGCACACTGCTCGATGCAACCTGAGGCCCCTGCTCCCTGCCCTGGGGCTCTGGGGTGCGGCGCTATT
>DAOMZC010000578.1:0-4727 GCA_035437965.1 Pseudomonadota bacterium | reverse complement strand
GCCAGGTCGCGCTCCCCGCTGGCCCCCGCCTCGTTCCGCGTGTGACGGACCGTCTCATCATCAGAGCCGGACTCGGCGTCCGGGGGGCCTTCAGCGGCCAGGCCGGCCTTGACCTGGGGCGCCCCGGAGGGCTCGGCGGCCCGCGGCATCGTCTCATCCCCGCTGCCTTCAAGGCCCAGCGCCCCCGGCAAGAGGAGCTGGGCGGGCACCATGGGCAGCGTCGTCACCGGCGAGGCGCCGGGCGGGTTCCCCTCGCCCCGGGCTTCGGTCGGCATCGCCGAGGCGGTCATCATCATGCTGATCTCGGACCGCTTGGACCCCCCCTGGGCGAGCGCCGCCGCCTCGGGCAGCTGACCGATGCGGCGCAAGAGCTCGCCCGCGTCGGCGGGCCGCTTGGCCGGATCGATCGCCAGCACCTCGTTGAAGAAGCTCTGCAGCTCGGGCGAGAACGTCTGGTCCCGGCACAGCTCGGCGAGCGGCAGCGGCGGATTGACCAGCCGCAGCATGGTGAGCATGGTGTCACCCTCGTCGCCGCCGCGCCCCCACGGCATGCGGCCGACGATGAGCTCGATGAGCATGAGGCCGAGCGCATAGACATCGCTCTGCTTGCTCGCCGGCCGCCCCTCGAGCTGCTCGGGCGCCATGTACATGGCGGTGCCGATGCGCACCCCAGCGACGGTCTTGAGCGCCATGCGGTTGCCGCGGTGGCCTTCAAGCAGCTTGGCGATGCCAAAGTCCAGGACCTTGATGACCTCCTCGGTGGCGCCCTCCTCGTTGACCTTCTTGGCGACGAAGATGTTGTCCGGCTTGAGGTCGCGGTGCAGGACCCCCTTGCGGTGCGCCACCACCATCGCCTTGACCGCCGGCATGAGCAGCTCCAGGGCGCGCTCGGGAAAGAGCCGGTGCTCGCGACGGAAGATCGCCGACAGGCTCTCGCCCTCCAGGAACTCCATCGCGATGAAGACCTGGTTGTCGTCGGTCTTGCCGCTGTCGTAGATGGTGATGGCGTTGGGGTGGTCGACGGTACTGGCGGCCAGCGCCTCGCGCTCGAAGCGCGCCACCATGTCGGGGTTGAGCGCCATCTCGGCGTGCAGGAGCTTGACCGCGACCTCGCGGCCCATCGGCAGCTGTACCGCGCGGTGGACCGTGCCCATGTTGCCGGCGCCGATGCGCTCCTTGAGCACGAAGCGCCCGCCGAGGACCTGCTCCTGCATCTCCAGCGGGGCGCCGTCCTTGGGGCAGAACTTCACCTCGTTCGGATATACCGATCGGCACACCGTGCAGTAGCGGTTCTGTGGGAGCGACTCACTCACGGGCAGCCTAGCGGGTTCTCCGGTGCGCTCGCCGGCCTGCCCACCCCAAGCCTCTCCCCCGCGCCCCGGAGTGGGGCTCTATAGGGGGGGCACCGAGTGAAGTAGACCGAGGCGCCAACCTAACCATGGTAACACGCTCGCAGAAAATCGCGGTTAGAGCTCGCCTGCCTGCCTGCCTACTTACCTACCTGTCTACCTACTCACCCAGCTACTTACCCAGCCGAGACCAGAAATGCCCATGGACCCCCCAGGTCAGGCCCTTGCCGCGGCTTGCCGTAACCTCGTCTTGACCCCGCAGGCCGGCCTATCGGAAGCACCTATTGGCTGCATTTTCCGATTGTTTTATAGTGGGAGCGAGTGCCCGGGGGTCTTGTTGTCTATCTCGGCTGCGCCGACCAGCGTAACTAGGGTCTGTTCTGTCTGCGGTACCTCGTACCTGCAGGGCACCGCGCATGCGTGCCACGCGGGGAGCGCGGCGATTGCCGACGGCGACGACCTGCTCGGGGCGATCCTCGGGGAGCGCTACCGCATCCTGTCGCTGCTCACCAAGGGCGGCATGGGCGTCATCTACAAGGCCCAGCACACCGTCCTCGACAAGCCCCTGGCGATCAAGATCATGCTGCAGGCGCAGGACGAGGCCGCCCGCCAGCGCTTCCTGCAGGAGGCGAAGCTGGCCTCGCTGGTCCGCCACCCCAACATCGTCGACATCGTCGACTTCGGCGTGCTCACCAGCAAGCAGCCCTACCTGGTGATGGAGCTGCTCGTCGGCAAGACGCTGGCCGACGTGATCATGGAGGGTCCGCTGCCGGCCGCCCGGGTGTGCCACATCGCCGCCCAGATTGCCCGCGGCCTGCACTCGGTGCACCAGAAGGGCATCATCCATCGGGACCTCAAGCCGGCCAACATCTTCGTGCTCAAGTCCGACGACCCCCGCGATCCCTCGGCGGAGCTCGTCAAGGTCGTCGACTTCGGCATCGCCACCGTCGCCGACGATCACACAGACCCCGGGCGCCCGGCGCCGGCCCGGCTCACCGTCCCCGGCATGGTGCTCGGCACCGCAGAGTACATGTCGCCCGAGCAGGCCCAGGGCTTCAAGACCGACCACCGCGTCGACCAGTACGCCCTTGGGTGCATCATCTACGAGATGCTCACCGGCCGCGTGCCCCACGAAGGGGTGACGCCCGCGGCGACGATGCTCAAGCACATCACCGACAAGCCGGTGCCGCCCTCGCGGGTGCGGCCGAACACCAACATCTCCGAGGCGCTCGACCAGATCGTCCAGACCGCCATGGCGGTCGAGCCGGCCGCGCGCTTCCCGTCGATGAAGGAGCTCGAGCAGGCGCTTTCCGATCAGCTCGACATCCTGCGCGGGCGTCCCGCGAGCTCGGCGGCGATTGCGCTGCCGAAGCTTAGAGCGCTGGGGATCTTGAAAGGCCCGCGGCGCTGGGTGGCCGCGGCCGCGGCGGGGGTCCTGTTGCTCGGTGGGGTGGGCCTGGGGGCGGCGCTGATCCGGCGTCCCAAGCCACCGCCGGTGACGCCGGTAGCGCCGGTGGTGGAGCCGGCGGCGGCGCGGGTCATCAAGTGGGACATCACCAGCGAGCCCTCCGGGGCGGTGATCATGAGGCGGGGAGATCGCACGGTCCTTGGCCAGACGCCGTGGAAGCACTCCCAGGATGCGGGCAGCGGGATGATGGAGGTCGAGCTGCGCAAGCAGGGGTATGTCCCCAAGCGGCTGCAGCTCGACCTTGGCAGCGACGTCAGCCTGCAGTCCAAGCTGTCGCCGGAGAGCTCAGCCCCGGACCGCAAAGATCGTGGAAAGCGCGGCAAGCCGGTCCGCAAGAAGGGGTCCTCGATCCGTGACAACAACGACGTGCCAGTCCTGCACTAGCAGGCGGACGGTGAGCCCGGTGTTCGTGCTCGCCCTCCTGTGCCTCCTATGGGTGATAAGCGGCGTCGTGGGGGTCGGCTCTCTCCGCTGCGCGCACGCCGACAACTTCGATCGGCACTACCGGCGCGGCCTGGCCCTCTATCAGCAGAAGGACTACGCCGGCGCGGTGACCGAGATGTCGGCCGCCTACGACGAGCGCCAGCTGCCGCGCATCCTGCTCAACATCGGCCAGGCCTACCGCAAGCAGGGCAAGGCGCGCGAGGCGCTCAACTACTACGAGCGCTACCTGAAGGCCGACCCCGATGTGCCGCCGGCCCTGCAGGCCGAGATCCAGACCTACATCGCCCAGAGCCAGGCCCTGCTGGAGGCGACCAACCGCCAGGACGCCCAGGACCGGGCCGGCGAGCCGGCGCCCACCGGCTGGAACCGCGAGAGCGGCCAGCTGCTCCCCGAGTACGCCGAGAAGCTGCGCCTTGAGCAGCGCAACCGGCCGATCTACAAAAAGCCCTGGTTCTGGGCCGTCATCGGCGGCAGCGCCGCCGCGGCGATCGCGATCGGCGTCGGCATCGGCGTCGGCGTGGCCAAGAGCCGCGAGCTCCCCGGCGGCATCGACGTGCTTACGTTTTAGCCTTGGCGGCGGGCAGCTTGTCGAGCCGCTCCACGTACTCCACCTTGTCACCGACGAGCTCCAGGATGCGCTGGGCGAGGCGCTCGCGATCGCTGAAGGTGAAGGCGAAGCCGGCGGCCGGCGGCACCAGGAGGTTGCGCTTGCCGTCCCCGCAGTCGAGGTACAAGGCGGCTTCGCTGCGGTCGCACAGGACGCGCCGCACCTCGGTCCAGGCGACGCGCAGGCGCTCGCGGCCGGCGACCTCGACTCGATAGCCGACCGCATCCAGGATCAGCACCGGGCGCCGCCGCCCGACCGCCCAGGTGAGCAGCAGCAGGGCGAGCGCCACCCCGCCGCACAGCAAGCGCCACCCCGGGCTCGGCGCCAGCGCGGCCAGCAGCGCCCCGGTGGCCACCGCGACCCAGCTTACATAGCGGGTGGTCGGCAGGAGCGTGAAGCGGGCCTGCCCATCGCCGGGGCGCTCGAGAGCGGACTCGGTCTGCATGGTCGCCTAGCGGATCTGGCTGCCCAGCGGGACTTCGCGATCCGCGGTCAAGAGGCCGGCGATCGCCTCCGCCCCGACAGCCAGGATCATGCCGCCCGAGACGATGCCGCCGATCTTGGCCGGCTTGAGGTTGGCGAGAAAGACCACCACCCGCCCGACCAGCTCCTCGGGCGCGCACAGCTGCGCCAGCCCCGCCACGACCTCCCGCTTGCCGAGCGGCCCCAGGTCGAGCTCCACCTTGAACAGGCGGTCTTTTTTCGGCACCCGCTCTGCCGCGACGACCTTGGCGATGCGCAGGTCGAGCCGCTTGAACTCGTCGATGCTGATCTCGGGCAGCGGCGCCGGCGCACCTGCAGCGGTCGGCGCAGCGCCCGCGGCGGCGTCTTCGTCGACGTCTTCGTTCTCGGGCTCGCG
>DAOMZC010000577.1:0-4729 GCA_035437965.1 Pseudomonadota bacterium | reverse complement strand
GCGACAGGTTGTTCAGGCTGTAGCCCAGAAGGTACATGACGCCGAACGTCCCGATGACCGACAGCGGCACCGCGACCATCGGGATCGTCGTCGCCCGGGCGCTGCGCAGAAACAGGAACACCACCATGACGACCAGCAGCACCGACAAGACCAGCGTCAGCTCGACATCGGCCACCGAGGCGCGGATGGTCTGACTGCGGTCCGCCGCCACCACCACCTTGATCGCCGGCGAGATCGCGTGCGCAAGGGTCGGCAGCAGCGCCTTGACGCGCTCGATCACCTCGATGATGTTGGCGCCGGGCTGCCGGCGGATGATGATCAGCACCGCGCGGCTGCCGCCCGACCACGCGGCGTTGCGGATGTTCTCGACGCTGTCGAGCACCTGCGCCACGTCGCCGAGCCGCACCGGCGCCCCATCTTTGTAGGCGATGACGAGCGGCCGGTAGTCGTCGGCCCGGGTCAGCTGGTCGTTGGTCGACAGCACCACCGACTTGCCGC
Organism: Pseudomonadota bacterium; assembly: GCA_035437965.1. GTDB lineage: Bacteria > Myxococcota_A > Polyangia > Palsa-1104 > JAEUJZ01 > CALFML01. The sequence continues at coordinate 4,231 of DAOMZC010000577.1, read as the reverse complement.
CGCCGGAGAGCGACCCCTTGGGCTGGTTCACCGTCGCCGCCGCCACCGCCGCGCGCACATCGGCGAGCCCCAGGCCGACGCCGACCAGGGCCTCGGGATCGGCCTGCACCCGCACCGCCGGCTGCTGCCCGCCGCCGACGAAGACCTGGCCGACGCCGTTGACCTGGCTCACCTTCTGCGCGAGCACGCTGGTGGCGGCGTCGAAGACCTGGGCCAGCGGCAGGGTCTCGGAGGTCAGCGACAGGATGAGCACCGGCGAATCGGCGGGGTTCACCTTCTGGTAGCGCGGCCGGGTGGGCAGGTTCGGCGGCAGATCGCCGGCCGCCGCGTTGATCGCCGCTTGGACGTCGCGCGCCGCGGCCTCGACATCGCGCTCCAGCGCGAACTGCAGGGTCAGCGAGGTCGCGCCCAGGGAGCTCTGCGAGGTGATCTCGTTGACTCCGGCGATGCGGCCGAGCCGCCGCTCCAGCGGCGCCGCCACCGCCGAGGCCATGGTCTCGGGGCTGGCACCGGGCAGGTTCGCGCTCACCGAGATGGTGGGAAAGTCGACGCGCGGCAGCTGCGCCACCGGGAGCTGGGTATAGGCCACCACCCCCGAGAGCAGAATCGCCGCCGCGAGCAGCGACGTGGCGACCGGCCGCCGAATAAACGGCTCGGAGACGTTCACGATCGGACTCCGGACTTTCGCCCGCGGGGCGGAGCCGGCTTGCCCTTCACCTCGTCCAGCTCGTCCGCATGCTCCGCTGTCTCCGCGTCAGTCGCGCTGTCTGTATCTTCCGGTTCATCCGCGCTGTCCGCGTGGTCCGCGTGGTCTGCGTGGCCCGCGTGGTCTGCGTGGCCCGCGTGGTCCGCGTGGTCCGCGTGGTCCGCGTGGTCCGCGTGGTCCGCGTGGTCCGCGTGGTCCGCGTAGTCCGTGTCATCCGCGCTGTCTGCGCTATCCGCGCTGTCTGCGCTATCCGCATGGTCCGCGTCATCCGCGTCATCCGCGCGCTTGGGAGTCCGCTTCTTGCGTCGTCCGCTGACCAGGGCCCCCAGGCGGTCCATATACAGATAGACCACGGGAGTGGTGTAAAGGGTCAAAAGCTGCGACAGGATCAGCCCGCCGACGATCGAGATGCCCAGCGGCCGCCGCAGCTCGGCCCCGACGCCGCTGCCGAGCGCCAGCGGCAGGCCGCCAAGCAGCGCCGCCATCGTCGTCATGATGATCGGCCGGAAGCGCATGAGGCACGCCTGATAGATCGCCTCCTTGGGACTTTGACCCTGGCCACGCTCTTCCTCCAGGGCAAAGTCGATCATCATGATCGCGTTCTTCTTGACGATCCCGATAAGCAGGATGATCCCGATAAGGGCGATCACGCTAAACTCCGACCGGCACAGGAACAGCGCCAGCAGCGCCCCCACGCCCGCCGACGGCAGCGTCGACAAGATCGTGATCGGATGAATGTAGCTCTCATAGAGCACGCCGAGCACGATGTACACGGTGACCAGCGCCGCCAGGATGAGCAGCGGCTCGTTCTTCAGCGACTCGGCGAACGCCTGCGCGGTGCCCGCGAAGCCGGCGCGGATGGACGGCGGCAGCTCGCGCTCGCTCGGCGCGATGGCGTCCACGGCCTGACCGAGCGACACCCCGGGCGCGGCGTTGAACGAGATCGTGACGGCGGTGAACTGCCCCTGGTGGTTCACCGATAGCGCCGCCGCGCTCTTGGTCGGACGGACCAGCGTTGACAGCGGCACCGAGGTCCCGTTCTGGGCGCGGACGTAGATCTGGCGCAGCGCGCTCTCATCTTTCTGCAGCGCCGGGCTTACCTCCAGGATGACCCGGTACTGATTCTGCTGGGTGAAGATCGTCGTCACCTGGCGCTGCCCGAAGGCGTCGTAGAGCGTGTCGTCCACCGCCTGCAGCGACACGCCGAGCCGCGCCGCGGTGTCGCGATCCACGGTCAGATCGAGCTGGATTCCGCCCTCCTGCAGATCGCTTGTGACATCGCGCAGCTCGGGCAGCGCGCGCAGCCGCTCGAGCACCTGCGGGGCGACCCGGCGCAGCTCGTTGGCGTCGGAGTCTTCCAGGGTGTACTGGAACTGGGTGCGACTGAGCCGGCTGTCGATCTGCAGGTCCTGCACCGCCTGCAGATAGAGCCGGATTCCCGGCACCTGCTCCAGCTGCGGCTGCAGGCGGGCGATGATCTCGGCCGCATCGGCGTGCCGCTGCCCGTGCGGCTTGAGGGTGATCGAGAACCGCCCGCTGCTCGGCGTAAGGTTTGTCCCATCGGCGCCGATGAACGACGCCACCGTGGCGATGTCGGGGTCGCGCAAGAGCACATCGGCCAGCGCCCGCTGCCCCTCCATCAGGCGGTCGAACGAGGCATCGGGCGCGACCTCGGACACCCCGAGCAGGAGCCCGGTGTCCTGCAAGGGGAAGAACCCCTTGGGAATCATCAGCGCCAGCAGCGCGGTAAGCGCCATCGTCGCCAGCAGCGACATGAGAGTAAGGAACTGGTGGCGCAGGACGAACTTCAAGCTGCGCTCGTACAGGTGCAGGAGGCCCGTGAAGCCGTTCTCGAACAGCCGCAGCAGCCAGTTCTGCCGGCTCTGCTGGTGCGACTTGAGCAGGTGGGCGCACATCGTCGCGGTCAAGCTAAGCGACAAGAGCGCCGAGACGAAGATGGCGATGCTCAGGGTGACCGCGAACTCACGGAACAGGCGCCCGATCACCCCCGGCATCAGCAAAAGCGGGATCAGCACCGCGATGAGCGACACGGTCAGCGACACGATCGTAAAGCCGATCTGGCGCGCCCCCTTGAGCGCGGCGGCAAGCGGCCGCTCCCCCTCTTCGATGTAGCGCGAGATGTTCTCGATCATCACGATCGCGTCATCGACGACAAACCCGGTCGAGATGGTCAGCGCCATCAGCGACAGGTTGTTCAGGCTGTAGCCCAGAAGGTACATGACGCCGAACGTGCCGACGATCGACAGCGGCACCACCACCCCCGGAATCAGGGTCGCCCGCAGGCTGCGCAGGAACACATAGATGACGCCGACCACTAGGCCGATGGTCAGGAGCAGCGTGAACTCGACATCCTCCACCGAGGCGCGCACCGTCTCGGTGCGGTCGCTGAGGATCGACACCACGACGCCGCCGGGCAGCGAGGCGCGCAGCTGCGGCAGGAGCGCCTTGACCCGCTCGGCGACCTGGATGACGTTGGCGCCCGGCTGGCGCTGGACGTTGAGGATCACCGCGCGCTTCTGGTCGGCCCAGCCGGCGAGCTGGGTGTTCTCGACCCCGTCGATGATCTTGGCGACGTCGCCCAGGCGAATCGCGGCACCGTTCCGGTAGGCAATGATGAGGGGCTCGTACGCCGCCGCCTTCTCGAGCTGGTCGTTGGTCGCCAGCGCGTAGTTCTGGCGCTCGCCATCGATGCTGCCCTTGGCCTGGTTGACGTTGGCCTGCACCAGCACCATGCGCACGTCCTCCAGGCTCAGCCCCGAGCCGGCGAGCGCCGCCGGATCGACCTGCACCCGCACCGCCGGCTTCTGGCCGCCGTTGAGGGTGACGAGGCCCACGCCGGCGATCTGCGAGATCTTCTGCGCCAGCACCGAGTCGGCGAAGTCGTTGACCTGGCGCAGCGGTACGTCGTCGCCGCTCACCGAAAGGGTCAGCACCGGGGTGTCGGCGGGGTTGCTCTTGCTGTAGGTGGGCGGGGACGGCAGCGTGCGCGGGAGCAGGTTCGAGGCGGCGTTGATTGCCGCCTGCACGTCCTGCTCGGCCGCGTCGATGTCGCGGTCGAGGTTGAACTGGATGGTGATCTGCGAGGTCGCGAAGCTCGACACCGAGGTCATCTGGCTGACCGAAGGCATCTGCCCGAGCTGGCGCTCCAGCGGCGTGGTCACTGCCGAGGCCATGGTGTCGGCGCTCGCCCCCGGCAGGGAGGTCGCGACGACGATCGTGGGATAGTCGACCTGGGGCAGGGCGGACACCGGCAGCGCCCGGTAGCCGATAAGCCCGGTGAGCAGCAGGCCGACCATCAGCAGGGTGGTCGCCACCGGCCGCCGGATGAACGGCTCGGAGATGCTCATGGCCGACCCGGAGCGCCTGGCGGCCTCTGGCCGGTCGCTCCGGCGCCCGGGTCTTTGGACCCCACCGGCTGAGGGCCGTGGTGGGCCGCCCCCGAGTCGCCCCCCCCGCGGGCCTTACCGCCGGGCCCGCCCCCCCCAACCCCCCACCCAACCCCAC
>DAOMZC010000576.1:0-4730 GCA_035437965.1 Pseudomonadota bacterium | reverse complement strand
CTCGATCAGTGAGCGCCTCATCCAGATCCTTTACGCAACGGCGCGTCACTACCACAACGCCAAGCTGCGGATCATCGCCGGCTACCGCGCGCCCCAGATCGCCCGCCAGAAGGGCAACCCGCGCAGCCCGCACAAGCGCGGGGTGGCCTGCGATTTCCAGGTCGCCGGGGTGACCAACGAAGAGGTGCGCGACTACCTGCAGAAGACCTACTCGAAGATCGGCCTCGGCTATTACCCGCACGCGGGCTTCATCCACGTCGACGTGGGGCGGACGCGCGGCGCCTACTGGATCGACTACTCGCGCCCCGGTCAGCGCGCCCGCTACGAGCGCGATGAGAGCGATGAGAGCGATGACCGCGCCGACCGCGCGCAGGCGTCCGCGCCCGCTCAGTCGGTCGTCGTCACTGCGGGCGAGGAGGCGCCGGCTCCGGCCGAAGACGGTCTAGGAGAGGATGCCAAAGCGGTGGTCGGCCTGGCCGGTGCGTCGCGGCGAACCGGGCCCGCCCTGCAGCCCGAGCGCGCTGCGGCGGCGGACTCCCGACCGGCGAGCCCGGCCGAGCCGGCGGCGGCCGACACCCTGTGAAAGGAAGGCAAGGCTCGGCGAGCCGCCGAGACTTGTGCCGAGACTTGTATCGTTGCGTGCATTTCTGCGAGCGCCTTGACACACGCTCTCGCCGGCACCTATAAAGGCGAGAATTTTTCCCGAGGAAATCCATGTCAAATCTGTCCCCAGCCATGTCCCGCTCCGCCTCCACTTCGCTTTTTCAGAAGTCGGTGCTCCTCTTTGGCACCCTCCTTGTGGCCCAGCCGGCGTGCAACCGGACCTCGGGGTCGGGAGCGGCTAAGGACGACTTGGCCCTGGTTCCGCGCGAAGCCGACGTCGTGCTGATGGTCAACCTGACCCAGGCGCGCGAGAGCTCGCTGTGGAAGCGGGCGATGGACAAGCTCAACTCCGACGCCAAGGCCAAGCAGGAGTACGACGGCTTCGTCAAGAAGTGCAGCTTCGATCCGCTCAAAGAGGTCGACTCGGTCTTCCTCGCCTTCCCGCAGAATGTGACCGAGCAGAAGGAGTTCGCCATGCTCGTCAAGGGCAAGTTCAGCCCCGAGACGGTGGTGAACTGCATGAAGCTCACCTCGAAAGAGAAGAACGAGCCGATCACGGAAGTCGACTACAACGGCGTGAAGCTGTACGGCTCCGAGGGCAAGCAGCCGACCTACCTGGCGGCGCTCGGCAAGCGCGGCATCGCCGTGGGCGGCAAAGAGTGGATCAAGCGCACCGTCGACCTGTACGGCGGCAAGGGCGCAGCCGGGAGTGCAGCCGGGAGTGCAAAAGACAATCCGGCGCTCGTCGACCTGATCAAGCGCACCCACACGAGCGACGCGCTGTGGTGGGCCGGCATCGTGCCGCCGAGCCTGGTCAGCAAGCTCGGGAGCAGCCCGATGATGGCGCCGGTCAAGTCGCTAAAGAGCGTCTCGGGCTCGATCGATCCGAGCAAGGGCCTGAGCCTCTCGGCCTTCCTCGATCTCGGCTCCGACGAAGACGCCACGGCGCTAAAGACCCTGGCGAGCGAGCAGGTGGCAAAGCTCAAGACCGCGCCGGCGGTGCAGATGATGGGGATGAGCTCGTTCATCGACACCATCAAGATCGACGCCAAGAAGAACACCTTCTCGCTCGGCGTCAACATGAACCAGCAGCAGGTCGACGACCTGACGACGCGCCTGTCCGGCATGGCCAAGCAGTTTGGTGGCATGTAGGTCTCGACTGAAGTAGTCTGCCCTCCCGCGCCGCTTGTTCTTGTTAAGTACCCGTTTGCAGTGATAAATTGCCGCGCATACGGCTGCGCGGCAGTTTTTATTACCGGGGCCCCACAGCCAAACGCAGCCTTACGTATCTAAGAGTCCGAGGAGCACAGAGAGATGAAGAAGTCACCGCTTTCCCTGGTCAAGGAGCAGTTTGGGTCGAAGGAGCAGCTTGTCGACGCCCTGACCGCGCTGCCCGAAGGAGTCCTGTCGCGCGGTGAGGACGACAAGGACACCTTCCGCACCCGCCTCCTGTCGGCCGCCAACTCCAAGCTGATCCGCCTGCACAAGATGGGGCGGGCGGTTGCCGAGCGCTGGGGCAGCAAGGACAAGCTCGTCGACGCGCTGCTGCTGATCCAGCGCCGCGGCAAGGACGAGGACTACCGCAGCAAGCTCAGCACGCTGCCGCTCGGCAAGCTGTACGATCAGTTCAACTCGCTGGAGCGGGCGGCCAAGCGGGCCAAAGCCTAGGCACGAGACCGCCGTGCTGCTCGCGCGTGTCGTCGGGCCGGTGTGGGGGACGCGGCACGCCGAGGGACTTGATGGCCGCAAGGTGCTGGAGCTTCGCACGCTGCAAGGCGGCCGCCTGTGCGCGGTGGACGCGCTGGGGGCCGGTCCGGGGGAGTGGGTGCTGGTCGCGCACGGCTCCCGGGTCCGCGATCTTACAGTGGGCGCGCAGGTCGCCGAAAAAGACATCATCATCGCGATTGTCGACGGGGTGGACGGCTCGGGCGCTTCTTGGGAGCTGCCCTTGGAGTTAACCGAAGACGACGCCGCGCGCGCCCGGCGCCGGGACGCTCGATGATCCTCGGGCGGGTCGTGGGTGAGCTCTGGGCGACGCGCAAGCACCCGGGGCTTGCGGGCGCCAAGCTGCTCGTCGTGCAGCCGCACCTGTGGTACGGGCCGCCGTTCGAGGTCGCGCACATCGTCGCCATCGACACGCTCGGGGCCGGCGAGGGCGAAGACGTGATCGTCTGCCTGGGTGAGCCGGCGCGCCAGTGGCTGGCTCACTGCCAGGGGGCGGCGGTAGCGGCTCCCGCGGCGGTGCCGGGCTACGCCGGGGCCGCCTGGCTGCCGGTCGAGGCGGCAGTGATGGCGATCGTCGACCGGGTCGATGTCGGCGCTGCCCCAGCCGAGCTCCCCGGCCGGCGCCCGCTGCGCTTCATCGGTCCGGCACCCGCCTGGGCCGCGAGCCAGCCCGGCCCGGCCCCCACCCCGACCAGCGCCGGACCAAGCAAAGGACCCAGCAAATGAAGCGCGGCCTGGTCGTCGGCGAGATCTGGGCAACCCGCAAGGCGAGCGGGCTTGCCGGACGGCAGCTGAAGCTGGTCGTCGAGTACCCGGACTACCCAGACTACCCGGAGCATCCCGAGCGCCCAGACCATCCAGCCCATCCGGATCAGCCAAGTGGCCAGGCGGCCCAGCCGGCGCTCGCCACGCTGGGGCTGGCGCCGCTTGTGGTTGCCGTGGATACCTTGGATGTCCGCTCCGGACAGGAGGTGCTCCTGGCCTACGGCTCTGGGGCGCGCAACGTCCTTGTCCCGGGTCCGGACAACCGCTACGAGCTGTGCGACGCGGCGGTGGCGATGCTCATCGAGCCCGAGCCCGACGCCGAGTCGGCCCGGGCAGCGGCGCCCGCATCGCCGAGGTCCGCCGCGCGTGACGACCGGGAGCCGGCCACTCCGGTGGCCAAGCGAGGTGCCTGATGTTTGTTGGCAAAGTCATCGGCACCGTGTGGTCCACTGTGAAGTGGCCGCAGGTGCAAGGGCTGAAGCTCATGCTTGTAAGGCCCTATCACCTGGCCGACCTGGCCGACCTGACCGACCTGACCGAAGGCCCAGGGGCTGCCGCTCAGAAGGCGCCGCCCGTGGCCACGGGAGCCGCATCGCCGAGCCCGCGCGGCGGCCCCGACTGCGAAGCGGTGGTCTGCGTCGATCTGCTCGATGCGGGGGTCGGCGACGACGTGGTGGTCGCCTTTGGCCATGCCGCGCGCGTCGCCGCCCAGAGCGCGGACGCAAATCCCGAAGGCCACCACGGCACTAGCCCCGCCCAGAGCTCCTCAAGAAGGAATCCCAAGGAGTCCCAAGCCGGCGGTCCGGCCGCTCTCCCCGGGCAGGGATATGGGCGAGCCGAAGCCTCCGCCATAGTGCCAATAGACGCCGCGATCGTAGCGATAGTCGATCGAATTGCCGTGGCGCGACCGAGCACTTGACGGGACCGCTTATAAGACGGTACCGTTTCGCTATGCGAGTCTATTTCGCCGCTGCCGTCTGCACATGGGGGTATCTCACATGTGCTGCGGCACCCGCCCACGCTGCCGAGATTACCGACCTGGCCAGCTCGTTCGAGAAGGGCAAGCCCTTCGGCTTCAAGGCCGGCGTCTCGTACAAGTACACCTACAAGACGGCGTCGATAAACCGTGAGGCGGTGCCGCTCCTGCAGAGCGCGCAGACGGCCAAGGACATCAACGCGCACTACCAGGTCCCGCCGGGCGAGCAGCTGTCGCGCACCGAGATTGTTCCCGATCTACTGTTCGCGCAGCGGCGGCAGAGCCTCTCCCTCGATTTCGCCATCGGACTGTTCCAGGATCTGCAGCTCGGGATCTCGATCCCGCTCGTGCTGCGCGACGAGCGTCAGTATGACCTGCACCCGAGTGCCGGCTGGAACTCGTGCCCGGCCGGCGCGTGGGACTGCGTGGCCAACTCGTCCTCGACGTTTCTCGACGGTATCTACCCGATCCAGCCCTCGGATCAGCTGAGCATCGAATCGGTGTTGAGGTGGCGGCGCAGCGTGGCGATGCGGATCTTGCGCACCGACACGAAGGCGCGCAGTTCGCGTTCGCTCGGCAGCGGCGACCCTTCGCTGCGCAGGCGCGCGGCATCGATCAGCGCGCGCGCGCTCTGCAGCGAGTGGAACAGCTTGGCGGCAAG